>JANLSI010000380.1:0-11673 GCA_031362345.1 Pseudomonadota bacterium | reverse complement strand
GGGCGATCACGCCGAGGTAGAGAAACAAGAGGATCAGTTCCGAGGTCAGACGTGCGTCCCACACCCACCAGGTGCCCCACATCGGCTTACCCCACACCGAGCCGGTGACCAAGGCCAGGAAAGTGAAAGAGGCGCCAAGTGGCGCGCAGGCGCGCGCGACGATTTCGGCGATCTTCAATTTCCAGATCAAAGCCACTGCGCCAGCCGCTGCCATCGTCATGTAGACGAACATCGACATCCAGGCCGCCGGCACGTGGACATACATGATGCGGAAGCTGTCGCCTTGCTGATAATCGGCTGGCGCCAGCAGCAGGCCACCGACCAGGCCCCAGGCGAACAGCACCAGACAGGCGCCGGCCAGCCATGGGCTCAAGGTGCGGCTCAGGCGATAGGCATGCATGAGCGAGGCGTATTTGTGCACAACAGCGAAATTCACACAGACCTCATGGGCGGACGGCCACCAACGACGCGCAGGGCGCGGCGCTTGGGTGTGACGAGGACGACGATTTTGCATCAACTCATGCGGATCCTGATGGCCGCCGCAGTGGCCCACGGCGTCAGTGTCAGCGCGAGTACGACGAGGCCGGTTAGGAAGCTCAGCTCGCCGGTGACCGGCAGCCCGAGCGCGGCATTGGCCGTGGCCGAGGCACCAAATATGAGCACGGGAATGTACAACGGCAGGATCAACATTGCCAGAAGTAAGCCGCCACCGCGCAGGCCGACGGTCAAGGCGCTGATGGCGGCGCCGATCAGGCTCATACACACGCCGCCGAGCGCGAGCGTGGCGAGCAAGGTGCCGAGCAGGGCCGGCTGCAATTCCAGCGCTAAGCCCAGCGGCACCGACAACAGCAACACCGGCAAACCTGACAGCAGCCAATGGGCAAGCGCTTTGCCCAGCGCCAGCAGCGGTAGCGAGGCGCCACCTACGACCAGCACTTCGAGCGTGCCATCGGCATAGTCGGCGCGAAACAACGCTTCCAGCGACAGCGCACTGGCGAGCAGTGCCGCCACCCACACCACACCCGCCGCGACCCGTGACAACAGTGCGCTGTCGGTCCCGAGCGCGAACGGGAACAGCAAGACGCACAGTACGAAGAACAGCAGTGGATAAAGCGCCTCGGCTTGATTACGCACCGCGCGCAGCAGCTCGCGGCGCAGCACTGCGGCAATAATGACGATGGGCTTCATGGCGGTGCGTCCGCGAGCGCTACCACCCGCCTCTCGTGGCGCGAGATGAAGGCCTGATGGGTTGCGATCAGCACCGTACCGCCGGCGTCGACATGGCTGTCGATGATCGCCTCGACCACGCCGCGACTGGTGAGGTCGAGGGCGGTGAAGGGCTCATCCAGCATCCACAGTGGCGCGTCGAACAGCAGCAGCCGGGCGAGGGTCACGCGCTGGCGCTGGCCGGCTGACAGATAGCGCACCGGTTGTGTGGCGAACGCGCCGGCATCGAGCGCTTTGAGCGCGGCGGCTACCGTTGCGCGGCGCGGCGCGGCGCATAGCGTGGCGATGAATTCGAGATTCTCGCAGGCGTCCAATTCGGCGTTCAGGCCACCCTGATGGCCGATGAAGTTCAGCATCGCGCGGAAATCGGCACTGGCAGTCAGGTGTTCTCCGCGCCAGCGGATCGAGCCGGCATCCGGCGTGACCACGCCGGCCAGGGTCTTGAGCAGGGTGGTCTTGCCGCTGCCGTTCGCGCCCTGCAGATGCACGATGCTGCGCGGTGGCGCATCGAAGCCCAAGGCTTCGAACAGGACCCGTTCGCCGCGTTCGACACGCAGGCCGCGAACCTCGAGGCCGGAGTCATTCCTCATCAATGCACAAAGCGATCGCGACTAGTCGAGGATGAACTTGCCTCCCGCTCGACCGGGCATGCCGCCCATCGGACTGGGGCCGCCCTGACCGGGCACGACGATACGCGAGGATTCCTCGCGCGCCATTTCGCGGGCACGCTCGTTGAGGCGTTCGATGGCGCTCTTGATGCCGGCCGGAAACAGCGCGCAGGCCTCGGCCAGGCTTGGCGCTTCGAGCGGGAACTGGACCGGGATGGGTCCCATCTGGGTCATCAAGGTGGTATCGCCGATGAAGCGGCGTGGGCGCGCTGGGTCGTCGCGCCCATCGGCCGTGATCGGGATCAGTTGACGGATGGTCGCGGCGCGCAGGTCCGTGAGCGATTCTTCGCGGTATAGATTGTCGACGTCGACGGTGAAGGAATCGGCACTCATGCCCTCGGTCGCAGCCATCTCAGTTCTCCCTCTCGCTAGGTCGCGGCATGGTAACAGATCCGTGCTGGAGGACAGATTTAAGGCGATGCGCTTTCACACCGATATACAGCTCGACGGTGTAAAGTACGCCGACCCTACGAGTACCCCCAAACCTTATGAAGATTCTGGTCACGGGCGCCGCCGGATTCATCGGCGCCCGCCTGTGTGAACGATTGCTTGCGCGCGGCGACGACGTGGTCGGCGTCGACAATCTCAATGACTACTACGCGGTTTCGCTCAAATTGGCACGTCTCGCGCGCATCGACAAGCACGCCAAATTCAGCTTCCATAAAGCCGATATCGTCGATCGCGTGGCGATGCCGGCGCTGTTCGCCGCCGCCCGTCCCCAGCGCGTGGTGCATCTCGCCGCCCAGGCCGGCGTGCGCTATTCGATCGAGAATCCGCACGCCTATATCGATGCCAACATCGTCGGTACGACGAATATCCTGGAAGGCTGCCGTTACAATCAGGTCGAGCATCTGGTCTATGCCTCATCGAGTTCGGTGTACGGCGCCAATACGCGCATGCCGTTCTCGGTACATGACAACGTCGATCATCCGATGTCGCTCTACGCCACGACCAAGAAGGCCAACGAATTGATGGCCCATACCTATAGCCATCTCTATGGGCTGCCGGTCACGGGCCTGCGCTTTTTCACGGTCTATGGTCCGTGGGGTCGGCCGGACATGTCATTGTTCCTGTTCACGCGCAAGATTTTGAACGGCGAACCGATCGACGTGTTCAACTATGGCAATCACCGCCGCGACTTTACCTATGTCGATGACATCGTCGGCGGCGTGATGGGCTGTCTCGACCATGTCGCCACGCCCAACGACGCATGGAACAGCGATCATCCCGACCCCAGCACCTCTAAGGCGCCCTATCGTATCTACAACATCGGCAATAATTCGCCCGTACCGCTGCTGGACTTCATCGCTGCCCTTGAAGAAAGCCTCGGTATCGAGGCCCAGAAAAACATGCTGCCACTCCAGGCTGGCGACGTGCCCGACACCTATGCCGATGTCACCGCGCTGGTCGCAGACATAGGCTACCGTCCCGTGACCCCAATCAAACAAGGCATTGCCAATTTCGTTGCCTGGTACAAGGAGTATTACAACATCCCATGAGCGCGCATCAGCGAAAAATAGCGGTCATTGGCCTGGGCTATGTCGGTTTGCCGGTGGCGGTGGCCTTTGGCCGCAGCGCCCGCACTATCGGCTTTGACATCAACGTAGCACGGGTGGCGGAACTCAAGTCCGGTCACGACAGCACCCTGGAGATCGAGGACGCGGAACTCACGGCCAGCGATATCGCCTTTACCTGCAATGCCGCCGATCTAAGCGCTGCCGATTTTCATATCGTTGCAGTGCCGACGCCGGTCGACGAGGCCAAGCGGCCCGATCTGACGCCGATGATCAAGGCCTCCGAGACGCTCGGCGCACACATCAAAGCCGGTGACATCGTGGTCTACGAATCGACCGTTTATCCCGGCGCCACCGAGGAAGACTGCGTGCCGGTGTTGGAACGCATGTCGGGCTTGAAGGCCGGCCAGGATTTCTTCGTCGGCTATTCGCCCGAACGCATTAATCCAGGCGACAAGGATCACACCTTCACCAAGATTACCAAGGTGGTCTCGGGGCAGACGCCGGCGGTCCTTGAAATCGTCGCGCAGGTCTACGAGAGCGTGGTCACGGCCGGTGTGCATCGCGCACCGTCGATCAAGGTGGCGGAAGCGGCCAAGGTCATCGAGAACACCCAACGCGATCTGAACATCGCGCTCATGAACGAACTTGCATTGATCTTCAATCGCATGGGCATCGATACCCGCGACGTGTTGGCGGCGGCGGGTACCAAGTGGAATTTTCTGAAGTTTGACCCGGGTCTGGTCGGCGGCCACTGCATCGGCGTCGATCCCTATTATCTGACACACAAGGCCGCGATCCTGGGTTACATCCCGCAGGTCATCCTCGCCGGGCGCAGCATCAATGACGACATGGGTCGTTACGTCGCCCAGCAGGCTATCCGCCAGCTGATCGGCCAGGGTGGGGCAGTCAAAGATGCGGTGATCACGGTGCTGGGTTTCACCTTCAAGGAGAACGTGCCGGATCTGCGTAACACCCGCGTCATCGACATCGTTAACGAATTGAAGACCTACGACATCAGGGTCCAGATCCATGACCCCTACGCCGACTGCGCCGAAGCGCAACACGAATACGGCATCGAACTCATGGCGATGGACAAGCTCGCACCAGCACGCGTGGTGATCTTCGCGGTGCCCCATCATCACTATCTAGAGGATGCTTGGGCGTCCGTAACCGCACGTCTCGAAGGCGGCTGCGGCGCAGTCATCGACGTCAAGGGCAAGCTCGATCGCGACCAGGTGCCCGCCGGCGTGACGCTGTGGAGGCTATGAGCGTATGCATGTCGTGATGATAGGCACGGGCTATGTCGGCCTGGTGTCCGGCACCTGCTTTGCCGAGTTCGGTGCAGACGTCACTTGCGTCGATGTCGACGCGGCCAAGATAGCCAAATTGCACGCCGGCCAGATGCCCATTTACGAACCGGGCCTTGCCGCCCTGGTGGCGAACAACGTCGCCACTGGTCGGCTCAAATTCACCACCGACATCGGTCCGGCGGTGGCCGGCGCCGATCTGGTCTTCATTGCGGTCGGCACGCCGAGCCGGCGCGGTGAAGGCTTTGCCGATCTCACTTACGTCTACGAGGCGGCACGCCAGCTAGCGACCCACCTGGATGGCTATACCGTCATCGTCGACAAGTCGACGGTGCCGGTCGGCACCGCGCGCAATGTGTCACGCATCATGCGCGAGACCAATCCGACAGCGGATTTCGATGTCGCTTCCAATCCTGAATTCCTGCGTGAAGGGGCGGCCATCGCCGATTTCATGCGGCCCGACCGGGTTGTGATCGGGGTGGAGGCCGCACGCGCCGAGAAGTTGCTGCGTGAACTCTATCGCCCGCTCAATCTGCGCGAGACACCGATCCTCGTTACCAATCTCGAAAGCGCGGAACTGATCAAGTACGCGTCCAACGCCTTCCTCGCCACCAAGATCAGTTTCATCAACGAGATCTCGACCTTGTGCGAAACCGTCGGCGCCGATGTGCACGCGGTGGCCAAGGGCATGGGCATGGACGGCCGCATCGGTGCGAAATTCCTGCACCCCGGGCCGGGCTACGGCGGTTCGTGTTTTCCCAAGGATACCCAGGCGCTGGTGCGTATCGCTCAGGAACATGGTTCGAGCTGCCGCATCGTGGAGGCGGTAATCGAGGTCAACGCCGCGCAGAAGGCGCGCATGATCAAGAAAATCCGCGAGGCACTGGGCGGCTCTGAAGCCGGTAAGACCATTGGTGTGCTGGGCTTGACCTTCAAGCCCGAGACCGACGACATGCGCGACGCGCCGGCCTTGTCCATCCTGCCGCCCTTGATGGAGAAGGGCGCTAGTATCCGCGCCCACGATCCGCAGGGCATGATCGAGGCGCGTCAGTATCTGCCGAGCGCGGTGCACTATTGCGACGACATGTACGCGGTCTGCGCCGGCGCCGATGCGGTCGTGGTACTGACCGAGTGGAATGCCTATCGCGGCATGGATCTGGCGCGCGTCAAGCGCAGCTTGCGTGACCCGGTGGTTATCGATCTGCGCAATGTCTACGAGCGCGCGACGCTCGAAGCGATGGGCTTCTCCTACCACTGTATCGGGCGTTGAACACTAGCCGCTAGGCGCGCCCCCGACGGCGCGTTTAGGGGGTAAGATGCGCGCACCTTGACCTCTGCGTGCGCGTGTCTTGTCTGTCAATTTCGCATTGTTTGCCCTGACTGACAGCGTCGTCCGTGCGCCGCACCCGCTGCGTACTTAGGCGCGGCCATGCTGTTCACCACGCAAATCTTCCTACTCGTGTTCCTGCCGCTGACGGCGCTCGCCTACCATGGGGCGCAGACGCGGCGCACACGGCTGTGGGTGCTGTTGCTCGGCTCGCTGGTGTTCTACGGTGGGTGGGACGTGCGCTTCCTGCCGCTGCTGATCGCGACCGGATTGGTCAACTGGGGCTTGGCCCAGGCCTATCGGCCGCGCGCGCGCGACGGGCTGATCTGGGCCGGTGTGGTCTTCAATCTCACTGTACTGGGGGTCTTCAAGTACAGCAATTTTCTCGCCGCCACGGCCTTCGGTCTGTTTGCTCAGCCCTTCGCGCCGTGGCCCATCGTGCTGCCGCTTGGGGTCAGTTTTTTCACCTTTCAACAGATCTCCTATCTACTCGATCTGCGACGCGGTCAGGCCGCTGAATACGGCTTGCTCGAATTCGCTTGCTACGTGTGTTTCTTTCCGCACCTGATAGCCGGCCCTATCATCCGCCACCACGAACTGATTCCGCAGTTCGCGCACCTGGCGGTGAAGCACATCGATCGCGAACTTATAGCGCGCGGGCTATTGTTGTTTGCGCTCGGACTGATCAAGAAAGTGTGGCTGGCTGATCAGCTCGCACCGCTGGCCGATGCGGGCTTTGCCCAGGCCGCGCCGGGCACCGCGGCCGCCTGGCAAGCGGCGCTGGCCTACTCGCTACAACTGTATTTCGATTTCTCCGGTTACTCCGATATGGCGCTCGGCTTGGCCGGTATGTTTGGTCTGCAGCTGCCGGTCAATTTCGATGCGCCCTATCGTGCCACCAGCATTCGCGATTTCTGGCGCCGCTGGCATATGACCCTCTCGCGCTTCTTGCGCGACTACCTCTACATTCCACTGGGCGGCAGCCGCGGCGGCGCGCTGCGCACCTACGGCGCGAGCTTACTCACCATGCTGTTATGCGGCCTGTGGCATGGCGCCGGCTGGACCTTCATCGCCTGGGGCGGACTGCACGGCGTGGCGGTGTGCTGTAACCGCGGGTGGATGCATCATGGCCGGCCGCTGCCGGCGCTGCTGGGCTGGGCGCTGACCATGTTGTTCGTGATGGTCGGCTGGGTGTTGTTTCGCGCCGACGATTTCCATGTCGCGGCGCGCATGCTCAGCGCGATGGCTGGGCAGGGCGGTCGCGGTCTGGCCGATGATGACGGCTGGCCCCTACTCACGCTGGCGACGACGCTGACGCTCGCTGGTCCGACCAATCTGAATGTGTCGCGCTTGAACGGGCTTTATCGTCCGCTGCTGGCCGTGCCGCTCGCCCTGCTGCTGCTGGTCACGGTGTTGCGTGTCGGCCAGGGGCGCGGCATCGAATTCATCTACTTCCAGTTCTGAGATGCGCTGGGGTTCTTACATCCGCGTGCTGCTGGCGACCGTCGTCGTTTCGGGGCTGGCGGTCTATGGCTTCATCTTGCTGCTCGACCCCTATATGGACGTGCCGTTCGCGCCCGCGCTGGCGCGCGCGCCGGTCTCGACCAACCAGCGCTTCGCCTATCCGGCCCTGGCGCGCCTGCCGCAATACGACAGCGCGGTGGTCGGTACGTCGACCATGCGCCTGCTCGATCCGGCGCAACTGGATGCCAAGCTCGGCACACGGGTGGTCAATCTGGCGATGAATTCCGCCACGCCCTACGAGCAGTCGCGCATACTCGAAGTATTCCTGGGCCACCATCCGCAACCGCGCTTGGTGGTGCTTGGCAACGACGGCAGCTGGTGTAATCGCAAGCCCGACCCCGCCAACTACACTTTTCGCGCCTTTCCTGAATGGATGTACGACGACGATCGTTGGAACGATCTGCTGTATCTCTTCAATGATAAGGCGCTGGAGGATGCAGTGCGTATGCTGGAATTGCTGCGTGGCCAGCGCGAGGCCAAGTATCGGCTCGACGGTTACCGCGATTTCACCGGTGATTTCGGCCGCTACGACCCACTGACTGTGCACCACCGGCTCTACCGTGGCCGCGCGGGCCGCGACGCAGGCCACGACACCGAACCCAGTCTGACTCGACCCGCCTGGCACTATCCCTTGCTGCCGCGCATGGGTGCCCTGCTTGGTCAGCTGCCGGCGGCGACCCGTATCGTGCTGCTCTATCCGCCGGTGCACCGTCATTATCTGCAAAACATGGCGGCCAACCTCGCCGAATGCAAAGGTCGCAGTGCCGCGTTGCTGGCCCCGCTGCCGAATCTTGTCACGCTCGACTATCTGCAGGTCTCGGCGCTGACCAGCCGTGATGACAATTTCTGGGACGCGGTGCATACCACCGACGCCGTCGCGCGTCTGATCGAGACCGATCTCGCGGCGGTGGTCCAGCGGCGTGCGCCGCCGTCCGGTTTTGCGACCGTGCGCGAGAGCGCGGCAGCGCTATCAGCAATGAATCAAAGCCACGCTAGGTCGCCCTGACCTGCTGCCCGTGGCACACTATCTAGCGCAGTGGGGGCGTAGTCGAGCATAAATCTATGGAATACCGAGCACCGTACGTCATCAATGACCGGCCCATTCGTTTTGCGGTGGTCGGCTGCGGCCGCATCTCCGATCGTCACTTCGAGGCCCTCGCAGTCCATTGCGAGCGGGCCGAGCTGGTGGCGGTGTGCGATGCCGATGCCGCGGTTGCGCAGGCCAGCGCTGCCAAGCACGGCGTGCCGGGTTACGCCTCGATCAGCGAATTGCTGAAACACTCGCCCGCCGATGTACTGGTGTTGTGCACCCCCAGTGGCCTGCATCCACAACACGCGATTGAAATTGCCCGCGCCGGTCGCCACGTGGTGACCGAGAAGCCGATGGCGACGCGCCTCATCGATGGCAAGCGCATGGTCACCACCTGCGACGAGCAGGGTGTGCATCTGTTCGTGATCAAGCAGAACCGTCTCAACCCGACCTTGCAGCGCTTGAAGCGCGCGTGCATCCGGCGTCGTTTCGGCCGCATTTATATGGTCAACGTCAACGTCTTCTGGACCCGTCCGCAGGACTACTACGATCAGGCGCCGTGGCGGGGCACCTGGGAATTCGATGGCGGCGCGTTCATGAATCAGGCCAGTCACTATGTCGATCTGCTCGACTGGCTGGTCGGGCCGATCGAGAGCGTGCACGCCTACACCGCGACCCTCGAGCGTAATATTGAAGTGGAAGATACCGGCGTGGCGAATATCAAGTGGCGCTCGGGCGCACTCGGTTCGGTCAACGTGACGATGCTGACGTTTCCGCGCAACCTCGAAGGTTCGATCACCATCCTCGGCGAGAAGGGCACGGCGGTGGTCGGCGGCGTGGCGGTCAACGAGATCAAACACTGGGAATTCGCGGAAGCAGAAGACGACGATGCCGCGATCACCGATGCTAATTACAGCCCGACCTCGGTCTATGGTGTGGGTCACCCGGCCTATTACGACAATGTCGTAAGCGTACTGCGCGGCCAGGCCAAGGCCGAAACCGACGGCCGTGAAGGCCTGCGGTCGCTGGAGACTTTGATCGCCATTTACACCTCGGCGCGCGACGGCCGCCGGGTGTCCTTGCCACTCGAATACTGAGCGGCTGGCGATGGCCGATTACAACGCACACGCTACCGCCATCGTCGACGACGGCGCCCAGATCGGCGCCGGTACCCGCATCTGGCACTGGGTACACGTCAGCGCTGGCGCGCGTATCGGCCGCGAATGTTCGCTCGGTCAGAATGTCTACGTCGGCAACCGAGTCGCGATCGGCGATCACTGCAAGATTCAGAACAATGTCTCGGTCTACGACAATGTCACCCTTGAGGACGGCGTGTTCTGTGGACCGAGCATGGTGTTTACCAATGTCTACAATCCGCGCGCGGAGATCTCGCGCAAGGATGAATACCGCGACACGCTGATCCGGCGCGGCGCCACGCTCGGCGCCAACTGCACCATCGTGTGCGGTGTGACCGTCGGCCAATATGCGTTCATCGCCGCTGGCGCGGTGGTACGCCAGGACGTGCCGGACTTCGCCTTGATCGGTGGCGTGCCGGGCCGGCTGCTGGCTTGGATGAGTCGTTTCGGTGAACGTCTCGAACTGCCGCACAGCGGCGATGGCGAGTGTACCTGCCCCCATAGTGGCGAGCGTTATGTGCTCGATCAGGGGCGGGTGCGATTAGTCGGCGCGGCCTGAGTCGCCGTGTCTGTGTTGGCAGCACGGTCGCGTGCGCAGCGCGCGGCCGATGGAGCAGTGATGGAATTCATCGATCTTAAGACCCAGTACCAGCATCTGAAGGGCGCCATCGACGCGCGCATACATGGTGTGCTCGATCATGGCCGCTACATCATGGGCCCGGAAATCGCCGAGCTTGAGCAACGTCTCGCCACCTACGTCGGCGTCGAACATTGCATCGGTGTCGCCAATGGCAGCGATGCGCTCATGATCGCCATGATGGCGCTCGGCATCGGCCGCGACGATGAAGTCATCACCTCGCCCTTCACCTTCATTGCGACCGCCGAGATGATTGCCTTGCTTGGCGCCAAACCGGTGTTCGTCGACATCGATCCGCGCACCTACAATCTCGATCCTGCGAAAATCGCCGCGCCATCACGCCGCGCACCCGCGCCATCATGCCGGTCAGCCTCTACGGGCAGTGCGCGGCCATGGACGAGATTAATGGGATCGCTAGCGCCCACGGCCTGAGTGTCATCGAAGACGGCGCGCAGAGCTTCGGCGCCAGCTACAAAGGTCGGCGGTCCTGTGGCTTGTCGGTGATCGGCAGCACCAGTTTCTTTCCGTCCAAGCCGCTCGGTTGCTATGGTGACGGCGGGGCTTTGTTCACCACCGACGCGACGCTCGCCAAGCGCATGCGCGAGATCCGCGTACATGGGCAGGACCGCCGCTATCACCACCCGCTGCTGGGCATGAACGGCCGACTCGACACCTTGCAGGCCGCCATCCTGCTCGCCAAGTTCGAGACCTTTCCCGCCGAAGTCGCCGCCCGCGAGCGACTCGGCGCGGCCTACTCGGCGCGCTTCCGCGCCGCCGGCGAGCAATTCACCACGCCCTATATCGAAGCGCATAACACCAGCGTCTATGCGCAGTACACCGTGCAGGTCGAGCAGCGCGATGCGGTCATAGCCAAGCTCACCGCCGCCGGCATTCCGACCGCCGTCCATTACCCGCTGCCGCTGCATCTGCAGCCGCTATTCGCCGACAGGGGGCTAGGCACACGCGGCAGCTTTCCGATCGCTGAGCGCAGCGCCGAACGGGTCATGAGTCTGCCCATGCATCCCTTCCTCACCGACGCCGAACTCGACACCATTGTCGGCGCGGTGGTGGCGGCGGTCGACACCGTTTGACGCGCCGCGCGACTAGCGATGGGCGCGGCACTGAGCAGCGCTACAGCGGGGCCATTGCGTGTATCTGAGCAAGACCGTCGCGGTGGTGGTACCGGCCTACAATGAAGAGAAGCTCATTGCGCGGGTGATCGAGACGATGCCAGACCTGGTCGATCGCATCGTGGTGGTCGATGACTGCAGTGCTGACGCGACGGTTGCCATCGTCGAGC
>JANLSI010000369.1:0-3414 GCA_031362345.1 Pseudomonadota bacterium | reverse complement strand
CGGCAAGGCGCGTTTCGCCGGCAATAGCGGGGCTATTGCCAAGAAATGCAACGCCGCCGCGGCCGCTCACGAACAGCCGAATGTAAAGATAATTTTGACCAGGGTCCTAAGCGAGTTCGCCACTGCGCATGGCACAGTGGGAAGCTCAAGGTTGTGGAACTGGGTGAAGGCGATGTGGGCAACACAATGACATTGTTTGGCTGGCTAGTTTCGCTTCTCGGCTATGGGCTGACGCTGTTGTTGTTGCCCGTCGTGTTGTTGTTCAAAAAGCGGCAGCCGGTGTCGAGCGTGGCTTGGATGCTGTCAATCGTGTTCATTCCCATCGGCGGAGCCGTGTTGTTTCTGCTGTTTGGCATCAATCGGATCGAGCGGCGCAAGGCTTCCAAACAGCGTTCGTCGGAGCAACTGGCGGAGCAGCGTCCACCACGAACGGCGTTTTCCCGGCAACCCTGCGACGATGACCGGGTGGAGACTCGCCGCTTGATGCGCTTGGCTCAGCGACTAACTGACACCTGGCCGACCTACGGTAACGACATCGAATTATTGACGGACATGAATCGCACGCTGGGACTGATCGAACAGGCCTTGCTCAACGCGCGCGAGTCGATTCACCTCGAATACTACATCTGGCAGTCGGACCGCACGGGGACGCGGCTGCGCGACTTATTGATCCGCAAAGCGCGCGAAGGGGTGCGTGTGCGATTCCTGTATGACGGGTTTGGTTCGTTCTGGCTGACGGATCGTTTCTTGCGACCGATGCGCGAGGCGGGAATTCAGATCGCGACCTTCTTGCCCGGCCAATCATTTCGCGAGCGATGGTCGCTGAACTTGCGCAATCATCGCAAGATCGTCGTGGTCGATGGGCGGGTGGCCTTCACCGGCGGCATGAACATCGGCGACGAGTACCTCGGCCGCAGTTCGGCGTTTGGCTTTTGGCGGGACGCGCACTTGCGAGTCGTTGGGCCAGAGGTTGGGCAGCATCAATTGGTGTTCGCCGAGGATTGGTATTTCGCCACCGGTGAAGTGTTGCCGGACGCCGCATCGTTTCCGCCACCGGCGGCCGCTGGTGTGGTGACGGCGCAGACGGTCAGCGGCGGTCCCGAAGAGGAGACGTCGGTCTTTCAAGCCTTGATGCTGGAGGCCATCAATCAAGCCCAAGACAGAGTGTTGTTGGTGACGTCGTACTTTGCTCCGCCCGGCGCGATCATCAGTGCGCTGGAGAACGCAGCGTTTCGCGGCGTTTGCGTGCGGCTGCTGTTGTCGGGCCGAATGAATCACTTCTTGACCTTAATGGCTGGCCGTGCGACCTACGGTGCGCTGCTGAGAGCTGGTGTTGAAATCTCGGAATACCAGCGGGGCTTGTTGCATTCCAAGACACTGACCATCGACGGGCATTGGTCGCTCGTCGGTTCGGCCAATGTCGACTACCGCAGCTTGTTCTTGAACTTCGAGGCGGGCATGGTTCTGTACGATGAACATCTAGCCGAACACTTGGAGCAGCAGTTTGAACTGGACGCTCAAGACGCGACCCGCATCATCCCAGAGGTTTGGGATCGTCGTCCGTGGTTCCACGTCATGGGCGAGAACTTCTGTCGGTTGTTTGCGCCGGCCTTGTGAGGGTGGCTGAGCAGGGGTCGGGAGTCTTTCAGGCTGCCAGCAGATGATGGAGCAGCGTGTAGTAGATCTTGATGCGTGTATAAAACATGATATATATCATGGTATATCAATGGAGGTTGCCATGATTCATATCGCTAAGCTATTTAAGAACGGTCGTAGCCAGGCCGTCCGCCTGCCGGCTGAGTTCCGTTTCGACGAAACGGAGGTCTACATTCGTCGCGACCCGGTGAGCGGTGATGTTGTGATCTCCCGCCGTCCCGGCGATTGGGGTGAGTTTTTCGAACTCATCAAGCGGCTTGATGTACCGCAAGATTTCATGACGGACCGCCGCGATGCCCCGCCGCAGCTGCGTACGGAACCTAAATGACGGTACTGCGCTATATGCTCGATACCAACATGGCGAGTTACATCATCCGCGGCCCGAGCTCGGCCTTGGCCGCGCGCCTGGTCGAGATCCCGATGGCGCAGCTATGTGTATCGTCGATTACCCAAGGCGAATTGCTCTATGGCTTAGCGCGCCGGCCAGGTGCAACTAATCTGCAGACTGCGGTGCGAGAGTTTCTGATGCGTATCGATGTGTTGCCATGGGACAGCACGGCGGCGACGCGTTACGGCATCCTTCGTGCGGCGCTGGAATCCAGTGGTACGCCTCTCGGTAATCTAGACACGCTGATCGCCGCGCATGCACTTGCTGCGGACACCATTCTGGTGACGCATGATCAGGCTTTCGCGCGTGTCCCTGCCCTCATGGTTGAAAATTGGGTTTTGCAATAACAATAACGGAGCGCTTGGCCTCGGCCCACCATCCATCACTCAAGTTGCCGGCACCCAATACCAGCCGATAAAATTTCCCGTACAGCGCCCCCGCACTCGCGATGGGCGGCCTGCAAAAGCCCTTCTAACTCAGGCCGATTCGGCTCGACACCCGCTCCAACCCAGAAGCAATAAAAAATGATCACCGGCACCATCAAATCCCAAGTCGACCAGATCTGGAACGCCTTCTGGTCTGGCGGTATCTCCAACCCGCTGGAGGTAATGGAGCAGATCACCTACCTGCTGTTCCTGCGCCGCTTGGACGACCTGCACACACTGGAGGAGAACAAGTCCGCGCGGCTCAAGGTGCCGATGGCGCGCCGCGTCTTTCCTGAAGGCCGTGATGACATCGGCAAGGGCGGCGGCCTGCCGTTTGAAGACCTGCGCTGGTCGCGCTTCAAGCATCAGGCGCCGGCGGAGATGTACGCCGTGGTTGGCGAGCACGTCTTCCCCTTCCTGCGCACCCTCGGCGGCGACGACTCTACCTATGCGCATCACATGAAGGACGCGCGCTTCACCATCCCCACGCCGGCGCTACTGGCCAAGGTGGTGGACCTGCTCGACGGCGTGCCTATGGAAGATCGCGACACCAAGGGCGATCTCTACGAGTACATGCTCGGCAAGATCGCCTCGGCTGGGCAGAACGGTCAGTTCCGCACGCCGCGCCACATCATCCAGTTGATGGTCGAGATGACCGCGCCGCAGCCGACCGACCTCATCTGCGACCCGGCCTGCGGCACCGCAGGCTTTCTGGTGGCGGTGGGCGAGTACCTGCGCCAGCACCATCCGAACCTGCTGCTAACCACGAAGCTGCGTGAGCACTTCCATCACCACATGTTTCATGGCTTTGACTTCGACAACACCATGCTGCGCATCGGCAGCATGAACATGCTCTTGCACGGCGTGGAGAACCCGGACATCCGCTACCGCGACTCGCTGGCACAAGAGCACGCGGCGCCAGGCGGAGACGAAGAGGCCTATACC
>JANLSI010000361.1:0-10897 GCA_031362345.1 Pseudomonadota bacterium | reverse complement strand
CGGCTTCGGTCATGGCGACCGCCGCGATGCGCTTGCCGGCGATGATGTCGGGCATGTAGCGCTCAAGTTGATGCTTGGAACCGGCATGATGCAGATGCGGGCTCGCCATATCGGTATGCACCAGCACCGTCACCGCGAAGCCACCATAGGAAGAACGGCCGAGTTCTTCGGCCAGCAGCGCGGTAGCGAGGGTATCCATTTCGCTGCCGCCGTATTGCGCGGAGTAACGAATGCCGAGCAGCCCCAGGCTGCCCATCTCGCGCATGATCTCGCGCGGCACCATGCCGGCTTCTTCCCAGGTGTCGGCCTGCGGCAGTACGCGCTCAGAAATAAAGCGGCGCAAAGTGTTGCGTAACATCTCGTGCTCAGCGGTGAAATAAGGCCAGGCGGCGTGGCTGTGATCAGCGCTCATGGCATGCTCCGAAGCTTGCAATTCATAAAAACCTGCGGCAGTGTCCAGGCGCATTCCCCCTCGTGTCAATCGACCCCTGCGCCGCCAACATGATCACTCGTATCGACACTCACTCGCAGACCTTCACGCGCAATGCCGAAGGCTATGTGCGCTTGCTGGTGCAGCTGCGTGAACGCATGGCCTGGGCGCTGGCCGGCGGCGGCGATAAGCTGCGCGCGCGCCATCTGGAGCGGGCTAAGTTGCCGGTGCGCGATCGTATCGATCTGTTGCTCGATGCCGGCAGCCCGTTTCTCGAATTGTCGGCACTGGCCGCCTGGGGGCTGTATGGCAACGAAGTGCCGTCGGCCGGTGTCGTGACCGGCATCGGCCGCGTCAGCGGCGTGCCCTGTATGCTGATTGCGAACGACGCGACGGTGAAGGGCGGCAGCTTCTTCGCCGAAACTGTACGCAAGCACGTGCGTGCCCAGGAAATCGCTTGGGAAAATCGTCTGCCCTGTCTTTATCTGGTCGACTGCGGCGGCGCCTTCCTGCCCGAGCAGGATCGCGTGTTTCCCGACTACGGCCATTTCGGTACGACTTTCTATCACCAATGCCGCATGAGCGCCGATGGCCTACCGCAACTCTCGGCCGTGTTTGGCGGCTGCACGGCCGGCGGTGCCTATATCCCCGCGCTGTCCGATGAGTCGGTGATGGTCGAGGGCACCGGTCGCATTCATCTCGGTGGTCCACCTATCGTCAAGGCGGCGATCGCCGAAGTGGTCGATGGCGAGACCCTCGGCGGCGCGGCCATGCATGCGCGCGTGTCGGGGGTGACCGACTATCTGGCCAGGAACGAACACGAGGCACTGGCTAAGCTGCGCGACATCGTCGCCCATCTCAACTGGCCGCGAGTGTCCCACGCCACCCGCCAGCCGGTACGCGCGCCGCAGTACGACGCGGCCGAAATCGGCGGCATCGTCGGCACCGATCTCAAGCAGCCCTACGACGTGCGCGAAGTGATCGCGCGCCTGGTGGACGGCAGCGAGATGCAGGAATTCAAGCCCGAATACGGCGCGACGCTGGTTTGCAGCTTCGCTCATCTACACGGCTATCCGGTTGGCGTCCTTGCCAACAACGGCGTGTTGTTCTCGGAGTCCGCCCTGAAGGGCGCGCATTTCATTGAGCTATGTAACCAACGCCGCATACCGCTGTTGTTCCTGCAGAACATCACCGGTTTCATGGTCGGCACCGAAGCCGAGCGCGGCGGCATCGCCAAGCATTCCGCCAAACTGGTTTATGCCATGGCCACCGCGCGCGTGCCGCGTTTCACGGTCATGATTGGCGGCAGCTACGGCGCCGGCAATTACGGCATGAGTGGGCGCGGTTTCGCGCCGCGTTTCCTGTTCGCCTGGCCGAATAGCCGCATTGCGACCATGAGCGCCGATGTCGCGAGTACCGTGCTGCTCGATCTACGGCGCGCGTCTTTGCAAGGGCACGCCGACGAGGCCGCGCTCGCCCAACTCGAAGCCCAGACGCGCACACAATTCGATACCCAGAGTGAGCCCTACTACGCCACCGCGCGGCTGTGGGACGACGGTCTTATCGAACCCACCCAGACCCGCGACGTGCTCGGCATTTGTCTCGAACTCGCCGACACCAGCACGCCGCGCTTCGAGGGCCCGAGTCCGGTCTATCGGATGTAACGCGCCATGTTCAGCCGTCTGCTCATTGCCAATCGCGGCGAGATCGCCTGCCGCGTTATACGCTGCTGTCGCAAGCTCGGCATTCACAGCATCGCTGTGTATTCCGACGCCGATGTCCATGCTCGCCACGTACGCGAGGCCGACAGCGCCGTGCGTATCGGCGCGGCGTCGGCGCGGGAATCTTATCTCGATGCGCAGGCCATCGTGCAGGCGGCTATTGCGTCGGGCGCCGAGGCCATTCATCCCGGCTATGGCTTCCTCTCGGAAAAACTCGAATTGATCGATGCCTGCGCGCAAGCCGGTATCGTCTTCGTCGGTCCTCATCGCGAGGCCATTGCGCGCATGGGCTCGAAGATCGAAAGCAAGCGCCTGGCGCGCGACGCCGGCATTGCCTGCGTGCCGGGCTATGACGGCGATGATCAGAGCGCTACGCGGCTGGCCGTTGAGGCCGAGCGTCTGGGCTATCCCGTGCTGATCAAGGCCAGTGCCGGCGGCGGTGGCAAAGGACTGCGGCGTGTCGACGCCAGTGACGCATTCGCGGCCCAGCTAAAGACGGCGCGACGCGAGGCCCAGGCTGCGTTTGGCGACGATCGCATGCTGCTGGAACGCTGCATCGCGCGACCGCGCCATCTGGAAGTGCAAGTGCTGGGCGACAAGCATGGTGGGCTGGTGCATCTGTTCGAGCGCGAATGCTCCATTCAGCGCAATTATCAGAAGGTGATCGAAGAAGCGCCGGCTAACCATCTATCCGAGGCCGTGCGCAGCAAGCTCTACGCTGCCTCGCTGGCGCTGGCTGGCGCTATCGGCTACGACTCGGCGGGCACGATTGAATTCGTGCTCGATGCTGAGCGCGACGATGAGCCCTATTTCCTCGAAATGAATACACGACTGCAGGTTGAACATCCGGTCACAGAACTGACCACCGGCATTGACCTGGTCGAATGTCAGATTCTGAGCGCACTCGGTGTGCCGCTCGCGTTCGCGCAGGACGACATCCGTTGCAGCGGTTGCGCGATCGAAGCGCGCATCAATGCCGAGGTGCCGGACAAGGATTACCAGAGTTCTTTCGGACCTGTGATCGACTACGCCGAACCGCGTCACGAAGGGGTGCGCATCGACAGCGGTATCGACGCGCAAAGTGAGATCACGCCGCACTATGATTCCATGCTCGCCAAGGTGATTGCCGTTGGCGGCACGCGTAGGGCGGCGCTGGCGCGGCTGCGAGGGGGCGTGCGCGACTTGCGCATCGAAGGCGTGCAGACCAACCAGGCCTGGCTGGCCGCGATCCTCGACTTGCCGGCCTTTAACGAAGTGTTGACCACCCGTTTCCTTATCGAAGCTTTTCCCGACGGCTGGCGGCCGGCTAGCGAGGTGGTGGATGAGCGCACAGGCGCGGCGGCCGCCGTCTGGTATTTTGACGAAGCGGCGCGGTATCGCTCGGATCGTCCGCTGGATGTCGGGAATGCGCTGCGCCTGACCGCGCCAGCAGGACGCCGGGCGAGCTGCACGGTGCAGGTCGCGAGCAGCGAAGTGGTGTTGGACTGCATCGACGAGCGGCAGGTCGAATGCGAGCTCGGAGAACGTCGCTACCGTTACGTGTCGGAGCAGGATGGTCGCGTCCTGTCTAGCGGCCTCCGTCGTTTCGACTTTCGCCGCGACGCTGATCAGGTTTCGCTGTGGTGTGAGGGGCAGTGGTCACGTTGCGACGTGCTAGCCGCGCTGCGTGCCCGTACACCTGCCGGTCCGACAGGGCTCGAGGTCGACGACGTGCGCGCGCAACTGCCGGGTATCATCACCGCGCTCTTGGTCGAAGCCGGACAGACTGTGACAGCCGGCATGCCGGTGGCCATGCTCGAGGCCATGAAATTGATCCATACGCTGTGCGCGCCCCGCGACGGTGTGGTCGCCAGCCTCGGCGTCGCGGTCGGTGACACCATCCAAGGCGGCGCATTGATCGTCAGGCTGCAACCGCACACGGACTGAGTCCTGCGCGCGGGGAGGTCGGTGGGAAGTCTGCTGATTTCGGATCGGCGCCCCTCACCCCAGCCCTCTCCCCAGCAAGCGGGGACAGGGCTGGGGTGAGGAGCAAATATTTCTCAGCACGCCACCGCAGTTTATTCGCAACCCGTTACGGCCGGCGATCCACAACCCTCGTCGCAGCACTGCCCGGGCTCTTTGCTCGGCGCAGGCTGAGTGGCGAGCACCCCGCGCTCCATCAAGCGGCCCACCAGCTTCTTGCGATCATCGATGGGATAACGGCGGAAGATCTCAGCCTTCATCGCAGCGGGTGAACCACCACCGTGCAGGCTGATGAGCGACATCCAGCCGGCCGCATCGGAAGCGGTCAAATCCTCGATGAAGCGCGCCACCTGGGCACGCTTGGCGTAGGGGATGTCGGCACGACCACGCAGCACGTCGGCCAGCACCGCACGGGTTTCCGGATTGTGATCTTCGTCGGGGCCGGGTAGCGCGACGATGAGGCCGCCGGAGACTTCGTGGGCGAGCCTATGCATATCGTAGATTTGCGTCGCGAGCAGCAGCTTGCCGATGTTGGAGAACACCGCGTCGGGCTCGACCACACCGGACGGATCGGTGGTCGGATAGACCGACGCTGCCACACCACAGGCATAGAAGCCTTCGACGGTCTTAATCAATTCCACCATGGTGTCGCGCAGATGGGTGTTGCGCAGCAGATCCAGACCATTAGCTTCGACCATCAGGGCGCCGACACCGATCAGTAAGTCGCCAAAGCCGGCGCGCGCGCCGATGCAGGTGTGACGATGATGGGTGGCATAGCTCTTGGTCAGGAATTCCGAGTGCTCAACCTCGCCGCATAGGAACACACGATCCCAGGGCACGAAGACCTCATCGAACACGCATACCGCCGTGGTCTGACCGTATTTGTTGCTGAAGATGGCCTTCTCCGCACCGGGCCGCCCGGCGGGGCGCGCGATAATGGTCAGGCCCTTAGTGTCGATCGGCACCGCGCAGGCGATGGCGAAATCGCGGTCTTCTGGTGTCATGGCGCGGCCAGGTAGCACCAGCAGCTCGTGCACATAGGGCGCCGAGGTGACGATGGCCTTGGTGCCGGAGATCAGCACACCGCCCGGCTGCCGCCCGACCACATGCACATAGGTATTCGGATTGTCCTGCTGATGAGGACGCAGGCTGCGATCGCCCTTGGCATCGGTCATGGCGATACCGACGGTCAGATCCTGATCCTGCACGCGCTCGATATAAGCACGCAGGCGCGCGTGATATTCGCCGCCATTGGCCGCGTCCAAGCGATGGGTCAGCTGCCAGGCGGCGTTCAGGCCGTCCATGGTCAGGTAGCGCATCGCGCACCCGGTTTCCTGGCAAGTCAGGCGCGTGTACTCGAGCTTGGCGAGAAGATCATTGCTGTCGCGATTCAAGGCCAGGTAGCGGTTGACCTGGCCATCGCGCGAGGTGTGCGGCGCCAGCGCCAATGCGGCGTGCGCCTGATCGAGCGCGTAGTCATAGGTCACGCCGATGGCGTTGATGCCGGGTCGCAGACGTGGCTCGTCGGCGACGCTCTTGATTGCATCGCCGTCAACGAATACGCGCGGCGTATAGCTGCGCAGCGATTCGCGGTATTCGGCGCTGCTCATCAGCATGGCGACATCACTCCCGCATAGCGCGGCAGAGCCATGGCCGACGACGTTTTGCGGCGCGGAAAAAGACTGTCCATGGGGCTCCCCTGTGTGACGGATCGGCCGGCCTGGAGGTTAGCATGGACCCGTCGCTGCGGCAGCCGCGTCGACGATCGCAGACTCCTGTTGACGCATCCTAGTTAACACCCAGGTATGCAGTAGCGAGCACGGTCACGATGCTGCATCATCACCAGCACCATGTCAGTCCATCTGAAATTGCTGCTGGCCTGCCTGTTCTGGGGCCTGACGCCGACCATCGGTCGCGTGCTGGCGGAATTCAAGGCGCCGTTCGTGGTGGTGTGCGGCCGCTTTATGGTGGCGGCCCTATTTCTGCTGTGGTTCTGCTTCGCCGCGCGGCAGTTCAGACGCATCCCCAAGCAACTATGGTGGCGTTTCGCGGCGATGGGCGCGAGCGGCATCGCGCTGCATAACGGGCTGCTCTACAAAGGTCTGGAATACACCAGTGCGACCACCGCCTCGATCGTCGTCGCGTTGATCTCTATTCAGGTCGTGATCCTCGATATGTTGGTCTATCGCCGCATGCCCGATGGTCTGACGGTAGTGGGCGTGTGTTTGAGCTTCATCGGCACCGCCTTCGTATTGACCGACGGTCATTTTGCGCAATTGTTTGCCATTGGCTTCGGACGCGGCGAAGTGCTGGCCTTTCTGTCGGCCCTGTCGTGGGCGGTGTATTCCCTGCTTGGGCGCTCGCTGTTGGAAGATTATTCGCCGCTGCTGGTGACCACCTACGCGACGCTGGCGGGGCTCGCGATGTTGTTGCCGTTTCTGCTCGTTGACGTGGCCGCGACCATGGCGGTGTTCAGTGACCCGCGTGCTTTGCTGCTGATGTTTTTCTTAGGCCTGGTCGGATCGGCGCTGGGCTTTCTGTGGTATTCCCAGGCCATGCTCAGCATCGGCACGGTCGGCACGGCGGTGTATATCAATCTCACGCCGATCTTCGGCGTGATCGCAGCAAGCGTGTTCCTGGGTGAGAAATCCAGTCACGCGGTGCTGGCGGGTGGCGCACTGGTGTGTGTGAGTCTGATGCTGGTCAATCGACCGCGCTGGCCGTGGCAGCGGGCGCTGGCTGACGACGCTCCGCCTGCCGTTCGAGTAAGCCGGCCGTAAACGGTACGCTGACCAGCAGCACCGCACAGCCGATCAGCGCCCACCAGCCACCCCGCTGATAGACCCACGCCGCCCAAGTGATGCCGAACCACGCGCCAAGGTAATAGCCGAGCACATAAAGGGCATTGGCGCGGCCCTGGCCGTGGATGAGTTTTCGATTCAGCGCACCGACCGCCGCCGCATGGACGGTGAAAAAGCCGCCGCATACCAGCACCAATGCGACCACCACGGCGGTTACTGACGGCACCAGTAATAACAATAACGCCCCGGCCAGTACCGTCGCGCCGCCGATCAAGGTGCGGCCGCTGCCATAGCGATTGGCAATGCGTCCCGCGCCTGGCGCCATCACGATGCCGACCAGGTAGACGAGATAGACCAGCGAGGTTTGCTGGGTTGAGAGTTCGAATGGTTTTTCCGCCAGACGATAGGGCATGTAGTTGAACACCGGCGAGAACACCGCCTGGCCGGCCGCGCCACACAGATAGGACAGCCACAACCTAGGTTGCGAGAGCAGTGCCGTGAAGGTGACGGTGTCGCGATGGGCAAGTGGCGGCGCCGGCGCGTCGCGCAGTTCACGCCAGGCTAGCAGCACGGTGATAACAACCGCGGCCGCCGCAGCAATGAATGCCCAGCGCCAATGGGCGGGCGGGAAGACATAACCGCCGAGCAGGCGACTGACCATGCCACCCAGCACGGTGGCGGCCACATAGGAACCCATCACCACGTTCAGACTCGCAGCCGGTAATAGCCGCGCGAGATGGGCGGCGAGACAAGTGGTCAGCGCCGGCACGAAGGCGCCCTGCACGAAGCGTGCGGCGATCAAGACGCTGAGATTATCGGTCAAGCTGCACACCAGACCGGCCAGCGCGATCACGGTGCCGCCGAGTGACACCAAGCGCCCCACCGGCCAGCGATCGGCCAGCCAGCCAAAGGGCAGATTGGCGAGCGCGATGCCAAGCAGTACGGCTGAGACGGTGAAAGACACCTGCAATATCGACGCGTGGAACTCGTCTTCGAGCACCGACAGAATCGGTTGGGTGATGTAGATATTGACGAAGGCCACGCACACCAGCGCGAACACCACGGCTTGCAGACGGGCGGGGTTGAGGGGCGGGTGATCAGTCAAGCAACTGCCCTCCTATGTGGGTCCGACTTCAGTCGGACATTCGTTCCAGAGCGCATGGCGTAGGTGGGCACATCAATGTCCGACCGAAGTCGGACTCACAGAGGAGGGAGGGGATCGCGTCAGGGCGAATTAGCGGTTTTAGCGCATCACTTCCCCGCCCACACCAAAAGTCCGCCCGCGGAAATGACATACGGCCTTGCCCTGATCATTAACGATGCTGACGTCGTACATGCCAGTGCGGCGGGTGCGATTGCCTTCGCGCGCTTCGGCTATCAAGGTTTCGCCCAATTGCGCCGGACGCAGGAAATCGATGTTGGCATTCAAGGCCAGATGCGCTTCGTTATGGGAATTACTGGCGAAGGCCATGGCAGTGTCGGCGAGTGCAAACAGGAGTCCGCCATGGCAGACGTCGTGGCCCTGCAGCATCCAGTCCTCGACTACCATCGACATGCGCGCATAACCCGGACGGACTTCCAGCAGTTTGATGCCGAGTTCCTGGGAGGCGCGATCGCGGGCGTACATAGTGGCGCCGGTGGCGCGCGCGAGTTCGGTGGCGTCGGTGCTCATGGGGGATCCCTCTTTACATTTGTGGCCGGATCTTCTGTGGGTCCGGAAGGAATGTCCGACTGAAGTCGGACCCACAATCAAGAGAGCGTCATGGGTTTTGCGGCATGCGCAATCCCTCACACACCTCGCGTACACGCTCGGCTGGCACCGCCAGGTGATGCAGCAGGTATTGCTTGAAATCCTCCGCCCAAGTTTGCTCGGCCACCGCCTCGCTCATGATCGCGAGCCACGCATCGCGGGCGGCCGCATCGACTGCGAGATGGGCATGCACGCCGGGAATGCTGATGCTGCCGTGCTTGGCCTGATACAGCCGCGGCCCGCCCAACCAGCCGCACAGAAACGTGGCGAGCTTGTCGCGCGACATTTGCAAGTCGGCGGGATGCATGGCGCGAATGCCACGCGCCACGACGCGCGTGTCCATGAGATCGTAGAACCGCCCGACGACTTGTCGGATGCCGGCTTCGCCACCGGCCGCCTGAAAGGACCCATCGCCGACACCGTAGCTCATCAATCGCGCCCCGCTTCCATGATCTTCTGACCGAGCAGGGTCGGATTGGTGAAACACAGTTCATGACTGCCTGGGCATTGCACCAGGCGGAACAGGCCAAGCTTCTCCGACAGGCGTGGATGCCAGGGCAGGCTGTGGGGCAGAGCGGTGTCTTCTGTGCAGTTCAAATAAGACTTGGCGCAGGGCAGCGCAGCCGGCGGGCGCGACAAGCGCAGCGGCTCGGTGAAAGTCGCCCACGGATGGGGATTCAACAGACCGTAAGCATGTTCGGCGAGTTCTAGCGAGCCATCGTTGATGAAGGCCTCGCGCCACACTGGAAAGGGCAAGGTGATACTGCCATCAGCCGCCACCAGCGGCTCGAACATGGCGACGTAGTGCGCGGGCACCAGATCGATCAGCGCTTGACCATCGTCGGGCACAAAGGCGTTCCAGTACACCAGGCGGCGTACTCGCTCGGTCATGCGATCGGCGATGGCCGTGATCACCATGCCGCCATAACTGTGGCCGACCAGCACCATGTCCGTGAGGTGCTGCGACTCGATGAATTCCACCAGTGAGGCAATGGCCGTAGTGAGGTTGGTGTCCTTGGGATCGCCAGGCCGATTGCCGGCCAAGGTCGGTAGATGGACTTTATGGCCGGCCGCGCGCAAAGGCGCGGCGCTAGCCTCGAATTCGCGGCCGGTATGCCAGGCGCCGTGCACGAGTACATAGCAAGTCATGACTCGTTCTCCCCTGCCGTGACGTAAATGAAGCGTCCCAGGTTAGCGAATACTGGCGGGGCTGGCCATCGCAGCGGACCTGCGAGCTCGGCATGCGTTCACGCGTGGACCTGCCAGCGCAACCTTTGTCCGACCGTGAGTTCACAGGCTGCGGTCGCGCCGGCCGCGAGTTCCAAGGTCGAGCGCGCACGCGGCTGCCGCGCGCTGCGCCAGGCCGCCAGCGCTGGCACGATGTGCAGGACCACCAGGCTACGATCGAGAAACACGACGTCGATCGGAAAACGCATGAAAGCGGTGTGCACGCTATTGCAGGGCAACAGCCACAGGCCGTTGTCCGGAGTGATCGCGGTGCGGCCAAGCAGACCACGCATGCGTTCCCACACCGCGGTGGTGCGACGGACATGTCCGATCACGACCGCACCCGTATCGGCATCGAACAGGACTCCGGCGTGCATATCTGTCGGTCTCCTTCGTGCCTGCGCGCCGTGCCACCGGCATCTGGATTGACACGCTTATCGAAGCTTGGCGAATGCCGAGTGCATCGTATATGGTTTGTGCAAGTACCGGGAGCCGAGGCCAGATGCATCCGGCGAACTTGGGCAGGAGAGTGCAAAATGATCGAGCAAAAGCTCAGGCAACTTGGCCAGAGCGTGACCGAGTACGTCATCATCGTGGCCCTCATCGCGGTTGCCGGACTGGCCATCTATGGCCTGTTCGGCGACACCGTTCGCGGGCAGATGGGAGTCACGACCGAGGAACTCGCCGGCCACAACGGCGCCGCCAGCGTTTCTGACCCGAATACTAAAGATGCCTCTGCGTCCCGCGGTCTGACGGACCTCTCGGCAGGCACCAAGCAATAACCACCTGTCGCGGTGGATCCTACGGCGGTACGCTTGGGTGATACGCGCATACGGCTTTCACGACTTTATCTTTGCGGTGAGTTTTGTCATGTCGGTTTTCCCCATCGTGATGTTATTCATAGGGCAAGAGGGCACATGAACAAGCTGCGACCACGATGGGGCCTGTTGTGCGCGTTGCTGCTCGCGCTGGCGGGTTGTGCCTCGACGTCCCCTGAGCTCGGTGG
>JANLSI010000301.1:0-2912 GCA_031362345.1 Pseudomonadota bacterium | reverse complement strand
TAAGCCGCGTACCGCGCGCTGTTGTCCGCTGCGAGCCTGAGCGTGCCGCCCTCACCGTTGACCACGGGCAGGCCACCAACCGGCCGCAGCGGCCACAGCCGCACCGGCAGTTTTTCATGGGAGAGATTGTCGACTGTGACGACCATGCGATTGATGAAATCATCGCTCACGAACAGCTGGCTGAAGGCCTCCGATCCGACCAGCGCTTCGAGCGCTGACTCGAAGGGCTGTTGGGGCGGCGACAAAGCCGCGTCCAGCGGCTCGGCGGCGTCGGTCGCGGCCGCCACCGAGGTCCGCTGTCGACCGGCTTGTGTCTGTTCGATGGGATTGACCACCAGTGCTTCAACGGGCCGCGCTGGATTGTCTTCGGGACTGGCCGCCAACGGGGTCGGACTGCTCGGCAATTGAATATCGTGCAGCGCGTTGATCGGTTCCTGCAGGCCACGGAAATACAATAGGCCAATGACCGCCAGCGCCAGCACCGCCAGCAGCATCGGCCATAGCGATTCCTGTTTGCTCTTCATGCCGATGCCCGATGGCGGCGGCGCGCGTCGCTGACCGGCGACTTCACGTCCAAGTGGCGCGCGCGGGCCGACCGAACATCAGGCACCGACCTCACGTCCGCCCCAATGCTCCCAACAAGTCACGTCTTCAACCGGCAGACGCTTGGCGGGTTTCAAATCGCCACCGCTCAGCCACGCCACTGGTAGCAGCGCCGCCTGCGTATAAGTGTCGGGTATACCGAGCAACGCGCTCACTTCTTTTTCATAGCGCAGATGCAAGGTCGTCCAGGCGCAGGCCAGCCGTCGCGCACGCAGCGCCAGCATCAAAGACCAGGTGGCCGGCAGGATCGAGCCCCACATCGAGGCCTGGGTGAACACGTCGTCCTGCTCGAAACGGCCCTCGATGCAGGGAATCACCATGACCGGCGCGCGCTCAAGGTTTTCCATCAGATAGCCGCCGGACTTCATCATGGCCTCGCGCTGCTGCTGGCGCGGATCATCGGCCGCGTACTCGCGCATCATGGTGACACCGGTCCGCGATAAACCGGTCTTGCCCTCGACATAGTCGGTCGCCGCCTGCCGATAGAAATCAGCGAGGGCGCGGCGTTTGGCCGCGTCGGTCACGATCATGAAGCGCCAGGTCTGAGTGTTGGCACCGGTCGGGGCCTGCAACGCGATGCGCAAAGCGTCTTTGATAAGCGCAGCCGGCACGACGCGCTCGAAATCGAGCCGCAGGCGCACGCTGCGGGTGGTGGACAGCACGTGATCGACACTGGCCAGATCGAATGCGCGTATGGAATCGCTGCTCATTGGTGGGTCTCCTGTTTGGATGGTCGGGACTGTCTGTCGCGCGCTCAGGTTTGCCAGGTCGCCTCGCTCATATGCTCCCACAGCTGAATCATGTTGCCGTCGGCGTCGTAGAATAAGAAGGAACGCCCAATCGAGGCGCAGGTCCACACGTAGTCGGTCTGGGTACGATAGCCCGCTGCCCGCACTTTTTCGAACCAGCCGTCGATGTCGTCGACCATGAGGCCGAGTTCGTGGATGCCGGTGTGGCCGTAGCGCAGATTCTCTGGCGGAGTCTTCTGGATCAGCGGCATCTCGCACTGCTGCAATTCAATCAAGGCGCCTTCGTCGGAGGCCAACAACACCATCTTGGAGCGGGCATTGTCGACCTTGAAGATGTCGTCGAGCAGCTTGAGGTACATATAGGTCTTGGGACTGGCGACCGGGCCGTCCGGAATGATGGTGTCGACCACCACCTTGAAACCCATGACGTCGCGCCACAGGTGGGTGGCCTCGTTGATGTCGGTAACGAATATCGCCATATGATGAAAGCGCATTGCGGTCTCCTGAAGCGGGTCGGGATGTTTTGAAGCTGCGGACGGCGTGGTGCAACCCCGTTCATTCTCGACTCTAGGCCGGCGGCCGCGCAACGCGCTATCGGGGAGATGGTCCAGGCGAGGATGGCCAAGGACGCTGCCCGCCGGCCGCCCATTTTAGGCCGCGCCTGCTCAGCCACTTCTGATCCGGTCCGACAGCCGCGATAATGTCGGCCGTCACCGTCCGCCCCTCGCCCCAACTTCCGCGAGGGTGCTGCACTTTCATTTTGGAGAGTATCGTTTGAACCGCAGATCGTTTCTCGCAGGGATGACCGCCGTCGCGGCCGGCAGCGTATTGCCGGTCGCCAGCCGCGCCGCACTCAGCACGCCCTTCACCTTCGAGCTCGAGCCGCCGATGACCGAGCGCGCTGAGTTCGTCGAGTGGATGGTGAACAACCGCGGCGAAGATCGCGCCTTTCTCAGTCAGCGCTGGGATCGCCTGCAGACTATGGTCGAACACCAAGACGTATGGGACGACGCTATCAAGCGCGCCTTCCTGCTGACGCCGCGCGAGGAGTTCGTACTTAAGGTCAATCGCTCCCACGCCTACGACCACAATTTTCTCGACATCGGTTATGGCGTGACGATCTCCGGCCCACATCTAGTCGGACGCATGACCAACAGCCTGGACATCAAGCACGGCGACAAGGTGCTTGAGATCGGCACTGGCTCGGGCTACCAGTCGTCTTTCCTCGCGCACCTGACCGACAAGTGTTATTCAGTCGAAATCATCAAGCCGCTCGCCGCACGCACGCGCGGCATCTACGACGACTTGATTGCACGCGGCTACAGCGAATTCCAGAACATCACCACCCACAATGCCGACGGCTATTACGGCTGGGAAGAGTTCGCGCCCTTCGACAAAATCATCGTCACCTGTGGCATCGACCACGTGCCATCGCCGCTGCTGAAGCAGTTGCAGCCGAACGGCGTGATGCTGGTGCCGATCGGCCCACCGGGCGCGCAACGCGTGCTGAAAATCATCAAGGACGTCGAGTCCGACGGCAGTACTCACATCGCGCGTACC
>JANLSI010000296.1:0-2123 GCA_031362345.1 Pseudomonadota bacterium | reverse complement strand
GCTCGTGCCTGCCCACCGATCTTGCCGAGCGCCAACACCTGCTCGTGAAAGTGGTCCACCATAATCTCGGCCTTGAGCCGGATGGCGTGGTCATGGCTCTCCACGTATCGCCGCAGCTACTTCTTCGCCCGCTTGGTGTCGAACTGCGGGTCGTCTTCGGTCTTCTTGACCAGCTTGTAGTAGCTATCCACCGGTGTGTAGGTCTTCAGTACATCGAGGATGAAGCCCTCCTCGACCGCCTGCTTCATGGTGTAGCTGTGGAAGGGGCGGTGCTTGACCTTACCCTCAGCATCCGGCGGCAACGGCTCGCCGAACATCTCCAGCGTTTTGTTCTTGGGCGTGGCGGTGAAGGCGAAGTAGCTCGCGTTGGTCAGCAACTTGCGCGCTGCCATGCGCTTTTCGAGCGCCGCGTTCACGGTGTCCTCGGGATCAGGTCCGTCATCTTCATTCGCAGCACCGAGCGCCTGGCTCATCGCCGCCGAGGTCTTGCCGCCCTGACTGGAATGCGCTTCGTCGATGACGATGGCGAAGGTCTTGCCGGCATCCAGCGCTATCTCATCGAGGATGAAGGGGAACTTCTGCACCGTCGAGACGATGATCTTCTTGCCGTCCTGAATGAATTTGCGCAGATCGCCGGAGCGTTCGGCGTGCCCTACTGTCGCGCTCACCTGCATGAACTGCTTGATGGTGGTCTGGATCTGCCGGTCGAGCAGGCGCCGATCGGTGACGACGATAACCGAGTCGAAGACCACCTTGTCGTTGCGCTGCAAGCCAATGAGCTGATGCGCCAGCCAGGCGATGGAGTTCGACTTGCCGCTACCCGCCGAGTGCTGGATCAGATAGCGCTTGCCCGTGCCAAAGGCACGCACATCGGCCAGCGCCTGTCGCACGAGACTGAGCTGGTGGTAGCGTGGCCACACCTGGCGGCGCTTCTTTCTGCCAGTGCGGGAATCTTTCTCTTCGACTATCTGCGCGTAGTTCTCAAGGATATTGGTCAACCCCGCCGGCGTGAGCACTTCTTTCCAGAGGTAATCAGTCTTGAGGCCCTGCGGGTTAGGCGGGTTGCCGGCACTTTCGTTGTGACCCTTGTTGAAGGGCAGGAACCACGAGCCTTTGCCCGCAAGTTCGGTGCACATCGCAATCTGACTGTCGTCCACTGCGAAATGCACCATGCAGCGGCCGAACATGAACAAGCGCTCGCGCGGGTCGCGGTCGCGCTTGTACTGTTCAATGGCGTCTTCGACGGTCTGCTTGGTAAAACTGTTCTTCAACTCGAAAGTGGCGATGGGCAGACCGTTGATGAACAGGCCGAGATCAAGCGCGCGACGCGTCTCGTCCATGCTGTAGGCGAGCTGGCGGGTGATCGAAAAGCGATTCTGCGCGTGCAACGCCTCGGCCTTGGCATTGCCCGGCGAGGCCGTGCCGTAGAACAATTCGAAGTGCACTGGCCCGTGCGCCACACCGGTGCGTAGCACGTCAATGACGCCGCGTTTGCCGATCTCGGACGAAAGCCGCGCGAGGAACTTGAGGCGGTTGATGTCCTTTGTGTCGCCCGCCTCGGTCATCGACAACTTCTTGAACGCCTCGGGCTGGGTGGCACGCAGGAAGGCGAAGAGTTGCGGCACATCGAGTGCGTGGGCGCGGTCGTAGTCCTGCGCGCTGCCGGCGGTGTAGCCAGTGCCGCCGTAGGGTGGTGGTCGTTCGGTGACCGTGTTCGGCGTGACAGCGAGACCGTCGGTGCCGGTCATGTGCCGCATGATGAGGGTTTCGAGGCGTTTCTCGCTGGTGTCGGTGGTCATGCAGACCTCTGATTGGGTGGAGTACAGGCCGGTCCCATCAAACAACCATCAAACAACCAACCCGCTTCTAACTCGCTGATCGTCATAGCGTTGCCGGGCTTGTTAACACACGGGTCGCGCATGGGGCCGTCTTGCATCAAGCAACCGTGCCCTGTTCACCTGCATGGGGCGCCGCCCAGTAGGGCAAATAGCTCCGACTCCTCGTACCAACGTTCATATCGCGTATGACGATCACTTTGTCGTCAACAGCCTCGTTGAGAAGTCGTGAGGCCAAGGCCGCATTCTGCTCTTCGATGCCGAAACGCTTCCGTATAGAGGTGTTGG
>JANLSI010000272.1:0-1794 GCA_031362345.1 Pseudomonadota bacterium | reverse complement strand
TGTTCCATGCGTCCCGTTTCCTCACCGACCGAAATCATGCGTACCAACATGCCCGGGATATCGGCATGATCGCGAAACGCCGTACTCAATACCCCGCCTTGCAGCACCACGCCGAGTGCCGCGCCCACCAGTTGGCCGTAGACGCGGTTGCCGAGCGAGTGCTGGCAGAGTTCCAGCGAAGTCGTGATCGGTACACCGGACTTCAGCAGCAGACCAAGTTGATGGGTGAGGCGTGACAGACAGAGCATCTGGTTGAGCTTGCCGAACACCGGCATGCGCAGCTTGAAACGATCAAGCGCGAAAGCCAGCCAGTGCAGACGCCGCACGGCCAGTCGCATGCTCACCACCGCCAATATGAGCGCGGCGGCCCCGACCAGGCCATAGTGCTGCACGGCGCCACCGATACCGATCACGATCTTGGTTACCAAGGGCAGTTCTAGCCCGAGTTCGATCAAGATCGCGGCAAAGCGCGGCACCACAAAGCCGAACAGCAACATCATGAAAGCGACCAGCACGCACAACACCACGATGGGATAGGTGCTGGCCTGTTTGACATCCGCCAGCAGACGTTGCAGCCATTCGAGATAGCGCGCGATCTCGCGCAGCGACTCCGGCAGGTTGCCGCCGTACTCGCCGGCGGCGATGGTGTTGCGCATCTGTTCGTCAAATATTTTCGGATGACGGGCGAGCGCCTCGCCGAAGCTGGTGCCGGTTTCTATATTGAGCCGCACGTCGGTCAGCACGCGCTGTAGACCGATATCCTCACTCTCTTTTTCGAGCGTGCGCATGGCCGCGACGATACTCAACCCGGCATCGAGCAGGGTCGCCAGATTGGCGAACAGCTCGGCGAGTTCGACGCGCTTGACGCGGCGCGGCTCTTTGAGTTCTTCGATCTTGCAAGTCTTGGCCTCGACCAGCCAATAGCCGATGGTCTGGAGCTTTTCGGCGAGCGCTTGCTCATCGCTGGCCGCCAGCGTGCCGGCGACTGGGTTGCCGTCTCGATCGATGGCGCGATAGGCGTAATTGAGCATGGCGCGCGGCTCGACGGTCAGCGCACCACGCGCACCAGCTCATCGAGGGTGGTCAGGCCGGCCTTGGCCTTGTCGAGACCATCCTCGACCATGCTCTGCATGCCGGAAGTGGCGGCCAGCTGGCGCAGCTCGGCAAGTTCGGCGCCTTTGAGGATGGGCGCGTGAAAGCGCTCGTCGATGATCAGCACTTCGTAGATCGCAAGCCGCCCACGGTAACCGCTGCTGCGGCACAAAGTGCAGCCGGCACCGATCCACAGCGGGCCGGGTGTCACGTTGCCGAGCACGTGACGCAGGCGCTCGAACTCGGCGACGGGATCGTCAACTTGCTGCTTGCAGCCGCTGCAGATCCGCCGCACCAGACGTTGGCCGACCACGGCCGCCAGCGCCGAGGTCAGGAGATAGGGTTCGATACCCATGTCAACCAAACGCGGGATCGCGCCGATGGCGTCATTGGTATGCAAAGTTGAAAGCAGCAGATGCCCGGTCAAGGCGGCGCGCACGGCGAGCTGGGCGGTCTCAGCGTCGCGGATTTCGCCGAGCAGAATGACATCGGGATCCTGGCGTAACAGCGCTCGCAACCCGGAGGCGAACGTCAGGCCGAGGTCGGGTTTGACTTGGGTCTGACGAATCAAGGGCAGGCCATATTCGATGGGGTCTTCGAGGGTGAAGACACTGAGCTGCATGGCATCGATCTGACTCAACACCGTGTAGAGCGTGGTGGTCTTACCGCTGCCGGTCGGGCCGGTTACTAACACCATGCCGT
>JANLSI010000271.1:0-4295 GCA_031362345.1 Pseudomonadota bacterium | reverse complement strand
CCAGCGGTGGATTGCTTGGCCGGGTCACGGAAGTCGGTGCCAATTTCGTCAAGCTCGAAATCGCCAAGGACACCGAGGTCAAAATCCAGAAGCACGCCATCGCGCAAGTCATGCCGAAGGGTACCCTCAAGGAAATGTAAGCTTCCTCGCGTGCCCCGCGCTGGCCACTCGCTAGCCGCGCGCCACGACACTCATAAGTAGATTCGGATCCCATCGATGAACGAATACCCGCTGTGGCGCTATATCCTGGTGCTGGCCGTCATGACCATCGGCATACTCTATGCCTTACCCAATATCTTCGGCGACGATCCGGCACTGCAGGTCTCGGCGCGGCGCTCGGAGACCGTCGATGCTGCACTCGCAACGCGCGTCGAAGAGGCGCTGAAGAGCGGCGGCGTCACGCTTAAGCGCAGCGAGTTGCAACACAAGCGGGTGCTGTTGCGTTTCAACGATGGCGAAGCCCGCGCCAAGGCTCGGGAGATCGTCGAAAAGACCCTCGGCGAGCAATACATCGTGGCACTGAATATGGCGCCGGCCACCCCGCAGTGGCTGCGCAAGATTGGCGCCAAGCCGATGTACATGGGTCTCGACCTGCGCGGCGGCGTGCACTTCCTCATGCAGGTCGACATGGACGCGGTGCGCACCCAGACCGACGACCGTTTCGTGTCCGAACTGCGCACGGCCTTTCGTGACCAGAAGATTCGCTATCGCTCGATTGCCCGTGAACCCGCTGGCGGCGTGCGCATCAGTTTCCAGAACGAGGAAATGAAGCAGAAGGCAGCGCCGCTGCTGGCCAAGGATTTTGCCGAACTGCAGCGCCAGGAACAGAGCGACCCGGCCGAGCTGTTGCTGACCGTCAGTGCCAAGCTCACCAACGACGTGCGCAAGACCGCCATCAAACAGAACCTGACCACGCTGCGCAACCGAGTCAACGAATTTGGTGTCGCCGAGCCCGTCATCCAGCAGCAAGGCGAAGGCCGCATCGTGGTGCAGCTGCCTGGTGTCGAGGACACCGCCGAGGCGAAGAAGATCCTGGGCGCGACCGCGACCCTCGAATTCCGCCTGGTGGACTACAACAACGACGCGCAAAAAGCGCTGGACGGCGGCCACGTGCCGGTCAATTCCAAGATCTTCTACGACAAGGCAGGCAAGCCCATCCTGCTTGAGAAGAAGGTCATGCTGACCGGTGAATACATCATCGACGCCTCTAGCGGTATTGAGCAAAGCAGTGGCGGGCCGGCGGTGTTCATCACGCTCGATGGCAAGGGCTCGCGCCTGTTCAGCCGCGCCACCCGCGACCAGATCGGCAAGCCCATGGCGGTGGTCTACATCGAGCAGCGCAAGGGCCGCCCAGTAGAGCAGGTGATCAATGTCGCGACCATTCGCGACGAACTGTCTAAGCGCTTCCAGATCAGCGGTCTCGACTCTACCGACGAAGCCCATACCCTCGCGCTGCTGCTGCGCGCCGGCGCACTGGCCGCGCCGATCGAGATCATCGAGGAACGCACCGTCGGCCCGAGTTTAGGCCAGGACAACATCGACAAGGGCATGATGTCGGCGATCATCGGGCTAATCGCTGTGGTGGTCTTTACCGCCATCTACTACAAGGCCTTCGGCGTCATCGCCGGCGTTGCGCTGTTGATGAACGTGGTGTTGCTGGTGGCCTTGTTGTCGATGCTGCAAGCGACCCTGACCCTGCCCGGTATCGCCGGCATCGTGCTCACGGTGGGTATGGCCATCGATGCCAACGTACTCATCAACGAACGTATCCGTGAGGAATTGCGCAACGGCAATTCACCCCAGGCCAGTATCCATGCCGGTTACGAGAAGGCCTTCGCGACCATCGCCGACGCTAACGGTACACACATGATTGCGGCGCTGGTGCTGTTCCTGTTCGGCACCGGCCCGGTCAAAGGTTTCGCGGTCACGCTGACGCTCGGCATTCTGACCTCGGCCTTCACCGCTATCACGGGCACGCGCGCCATTGTCAACCTGCTCTACGGTCGCCGCCGTTTGAAGAGCCTGTCGGTTTAAGGGGACTAGCCATGGCTGCCAAGGCACACAAGGAATTTAATTTCGACTTCATGGGCAAAGTGCGGCCGGCGGTCGCACTGACCACCCTGCTGGTCATCATTTCGGTCGGAACCAGTATCTTCAAGGGTTTCAATTTCGGCGTCGATTTCACCGGCGGCACCTTGGTCGAACTCGGTTACAAGAGCGAGCCGGATCTAAACCAGATCCGTCACGCACTGACAGAATCGGAGTTCAAGAATGCCACGGTGCAGCGCTTCGGCACGCCGACCGATGTGCTGGTGCGCTTGCCGCCGACCGGCGATAAGGCCGCTGCCTCGGTCAGTCAGCGCGTCATCGAACTCTTGCCTGGGGCGGAACTGCGGCGTATCGAATTCGTCGGGCCGCAGGTGGGTGACGAGCTGGCGGAGTCCGGCGTTCTTGCCCTGCTGTTCGCGCTCGGCGGCATCTTCTTCTATGTGATGCTGCGCTTTACTTGGAAGTTCTCGGTCGGGGCCATCGTCGCGACCATGCATGACGTGGTGATCACCATAGGCTATTTCGCCGTGAGCGGTCGCGAGTTCGACTTGACGGTATTGGCGGCGGTGCTGGCAGTACTCGGCTATTCGCTGAACGACACCGTGGTGGTGTTCGATCGCGTGCGTGAGAACCTGCGCAAGATGCGCAAGGGCACCACCAAGGAAATCGTCAACGCCGCGCTCAATCAGACGCTGTCACGCACCCTCATGACTTCCGGCGAAACCATGCTCGCGGTGCTGACACTCTTATTCTTCGGCGGCGAGCTGTTGCATGGGTTTTCGATAGCGCTGGTGATCGGCATCGTGGTCGGCACCTACTCTTCCATCTACGTGGCGACCGCGACCGTGGTGGCGCTCGGCATCAACCGTCAGGAACTGATGCCGATGGTGAAGGAAGGCGGTCCGGTCGACGAGCGACCCTGATCCTCGCCGGCTGGTGGCCGCGCGCTGAACATTCTCGCCGACAGGGAAATCAACTCGGTCGTGGAGCATTTCTCTGCGCTGGGTGAGCTGCGACTGTTCGATGGCCGTCAGCTAGACGCGGATATTCTCGGCGATGCCGAGGTACTGCTGGTGCGCTCGGTCAGCAAGGTCAACGCGCAACTCATCAAAGGCAGTCGCTTGCGTTTCGTCGGCAGCGCCACCGCCGGCATCGATCACATCGATCTCGCGGCTCTGGCCGCAGCGGATATCGCGTTCAGCGCCGCCCCCGGTTGCAATGCCCACCCGGTCGCTGAGCACGTTGTTACCTGTCTTTATGCCCATGCCGCGCGCTTGGAGTGTGCGCCGAGCGAGCTCACGGTGGGCATCATCGGCTGTGGTCATGTCGGTCGTAGTCTCGCACAGCTACTCGACGCGTTGGCCATTTCCCACGTCGATCACGATCCGCCGCGCGCAGCCCTTAAGCCGGGTTTCCGCAGCGCCTCGCGCGCCGCTGCGCTGGCTTGCGAGGTCGTCACTCTGCACGTGCCTTTGATTGCGAACGGGCCGTGGCCGACCGTGAATTTATTGAACGATGACACCATCGCAGCGCTGCGCCCGGGCACCTTGGTCATCAACTCGGCGCGCGGCGGTGTGCTCGACGAGGCGGCCCTGAGTGCGCGATTGGACGGACCGCAGGCGCTGGTCGCCGCGATTGATTGCTGGGCCGGCGAACCGCGCGTCGATAGGCAGCTGCTGACCCGCGCCTGGCTTGCCACCCCCCATCTCGCGGGTCACTCCCGCGAGGCGCGTCTGGCGGCGACGCGTATGTTGTGGGAAGCCTTGCGGCGGTGGCGCGGCCTGGCGCCGGTGCAAGCGCCAGTGGTGTTGCCGTCCGTCGCTACGCCGCTCGAGTTTCCAGCGCAAGGCGGCACCGTCGCGCTACTCGCGAGTCTCTACCCGATCGCCGCCCATGACGCGCGCATGCGCGCTACATTGAGCATGAGTCGCGCGCTGGCCGCAGCGCACTTCGACGACATTCGTCGTCGCTATGCTTTGCGTCGTGAATTCGGCGCCTACGGCGTTGCATGCGCGGGGCTCCCACCCGATACTGTCGCCGAACTGACGGCCCTGGGTTTCCACTGCAGCGCAGCCGCCACTCCTTGAATTTCGCTGACGTTTAAGTGTTGCCCATGACCCTCGCTTCGATCGGAACGCCGTTGTCGGCCCATGCCACCCGTTTGCTCTTGCTCGGTGCCGGTGAGCTGGGCCGCGAAGTCGCACTGGAGGCGATGCGTCTTGGTCTCGAAGTGATCGCCGTCGATC
>JANLSI010000407.1:0-6556 GCA_031362345.1 Pseudomonadota bacterium | reverse complement strand
CTCGACCACCCACGGACAGATGGCATTAACGAGCACGTTGTGGGGCGCCATTTCCAGCCCCAGGCAACGGGTCAGACCGACCACCGCGTGCTTGGAGGCATTGTAGGCACTCTGATTACGCGAACCCCATTTGCCAGCGCTGGAAGCGAGGTTGATCACGCGTCCGCGCTGACGCGTGATCATCGCCGGCAAAACCGCCTGGGTAACATGGAAGATGCCGTAGACGTTGCTTTCGATGACGCGCTGAAAATCCTCAAAGCTGTAGTCGAGAAAACTCGCCGCAAGGTGGATGCCGGCATTGTTGACCAGGATGTCGAGCGGCCGCCAGGCCTCGGCAGCGGCGACCATCGCGCGCACACCAGCGCGATCGGTAATGTCGCAGGCCAGGGTTTCAACCGGCACATTGAATTCCCGTGCGATGGCCGTGCCGGTCTCGGACAGACGACTAGCGTCGCGGGCGTTGAGCACCAGCGCGCAGCCTTGTGCGGCATAGGCTTGCGCGATCGCGCGGCCGATGCCGCGGCTGCCACCGGTGATGAGCGCGGTCTTGCCCGCCAGTCTGTTGGCCATAATTTGCTTCTCTTTCTACAAATGGGAATTCGCACAATGCCGCCGCCGGCACGCATGCTATAACCTCGCGACGGCCGTGAGTACTGGCCGCAAGGGGATAATTACTATGCGCAAGCTCTATCACTGCGCCGGTGCGCGCTCGATGCGCAGCCACTGGTTGCTGCTTGAACTCGGTCTCGAATTCGAGCTGGTCACCCTGGGCTTTTCGATGGCCGCGCTGCGTGCGCCGGAGTATCTCGCCATCTCACCGCTGGGACGCGTGCCCTGCCTGGTCGACGGCGACGTCACCCTGATTGAATCGGGGGCTATCTGCCAATACCTGTGCGAACGCTACGACGACGGCCGCCTGCATCGCGCGCCCGGTCACCCCGAGCGCAATGCCTGGCTGCAATGGTTGCATTTCGCCGAGACCATTGCGGTGCATGGCGCCTCGTTGGTGCAACAGCAGGTGTTCGTGGCGCCCGCCGAACGCTCGGCGACGGTCATCAAGCTTGAGTCGCGCCGTTTGCGCAAAGCCTTCGAAGTGCTGGATCAGCAGCTCACTACCCGCCACTACATGTTGGCGAGCGGCTTCAGCGCCGTCGATACCGCAGTCGGCTACAGTGTGCACTTGGGTCAGCAATTGATCGGACTCGACGGTCTGCCAGCACTCAACGCCTACTACACCCGCCTGACCGCCCGCCCGGCTTTTCAACGCGCGCGCGACGACGCTGCACTGAAGCCCATGTCCGAAGTGATGCCCGATCTTACTTGAGTGGTTCAGCACCGCGTAGTCGATCGCGCTCAACGCTGTAAATCAAATCGGCGCCCTGGCCGGCGCCGGTTTGGGCTTCAACGCTCCAGCGCGGCGACAACTTGTAGTTGAGAAAAAACGACCACACACGCTCGAAGGGATTGAATTCCGAACGCACCGTGAGCTTGGGCGTCAGGCGCTTGCCGGCCACGATCGCGGAAGTACGCGCAGTCTTGCCGGGATTGATACCGAATTCATCCAAGCTGAACAGATTGCTCAACTGACTGCTGACCAGCGCGGCGCGATCGACACCCAGGCTCAAGGCCGCACGCGCGATCACGCCCGCTTCTCCCGACGACGCATTGGCCAGCGCATGGCCGGTGACCAGATAGGACAGTACCTCGGCATCGGGCAGGCTGGGCTCAGCGAACAGTGCAAACTTGGGCGCGCGCAAGCTGCCACTCACCCGCACGCCAGCCCTGACATCAAGCTCCGGTCGTACGGCGCGCACCTCCAGTGCCGGGTTGTCGATAGCGCCGGCGAAGATCAATTCACCGCGCTGGATCTGCAGGTCCTGACCGTAGGCTTTGTAATGCCCCTCCTTGATGGTCAAGCGCCCACTGCCGCGGCCACGATCGTCATGCCGTGGCTTGTGCCAGTGCAGCGTGCCGCTGATCTTGGCGTCGAGGCCGGCGGCCGACAGCCTCACCTCATCGCCGAGGGTGAAATCGAGATCGGCCGCGAGGGTGTCGACGAACCAGCGTGGACGGGCGGTGGCAGCCGCCAGTGGCAAGGCGTCATCGATCAGTACTTCATCGGGTGAGGTGGAGATTGCCCGTTCCGGCAAGCTCGGCAGATGAATCTGCACCCGCGACCAGGTGACCTGGCCGTGCAGATCGACCAGCCCAGGAGCCAGCACCACCGTCATGTCGGGCGCGGCGTCGGCTTCGATGTCGGGCAGGCGCACCACCGCCAGCTGCTCACCGCGCAGATGCAGACGCGCCTGCGGCCCGTGGGCCGCGCGTGGCGCGAATTCGCCGTCCATCGTCAGCGTCCCGGCGCCGACGCGGGTATGACCATCGAGCGCGAGTTTGCCATCGGGCACGCCACGGGCGTGCCATACCAAAGCCTGCAACTGGGTGCCAAAACGCGGCAGTTGCACGCTGCCCGACAGCAGTTCGAATTCGCTGTCCAGCAGCGGCGCGTCACGTGCACCGCGCAGGGTAGCGCGCAGACGCGCACTACCGGCGCTGCCGGCGAGCTCGGGCAGAAATTCCTCGAGCCAGGCGATATCGGGCAGGCTCACCCGTAGCTCGCCCGCCAGCGGCCCGTCGGGTGCGAGACCGAGCGCGAGCTCGCCACGTAGCTGCATCCACTCACCGAGACTCGCGGCGGCCTGGCTGCGCAATTGCTCGCCGTCAATCTCGAAGCTCGCTCGCGCATCGCGTAGCGGCACATCGCGCACCCTATGACCAGGCGCGCGGTAGCGCACGCTACCGCGGGTGATGCCGGCTTCACCTCGTCCAGCCCACACGCCGCCGTGGTAGGTCAGCGCGGCCGTGCCGGCCAAGGTCCCGCGCGGCGTTAAGGTAGTCGGCAGCCAGGGTTTCATCAACGCCAGCGGCAATCCGCTCAGGCGCAATTGCGCTGCGCCATCCTGCGCGCTCCAGCGTGGCACGCTCGCGCACAATCGCGCGCGTTCCTTGCCCAGACAGACCGGCCCGAGGACGAGGTTCGCGCGCTCGATGACCAGCGCTGCGGCGTGCTGTAACTGCCAACGGCCAGCACTCGCGGTGGTGAGCGTCAGCGCTGTCAGCGTAGCGGCCCAGCGCGATGCGGTCCAAGCGCCGTGGGCCTCAATCGTGCCCTGCAACGAAGCGCCCGCCAGCTCGGCCGCGAGCCGATGATCAGACGCCGTGCCCTCGCCGTGCAGCGTCAGTTCGCCATAACGTGTGTCACCGTGCCCCAGGTCGCGCAGCGTGAGGTCGATGCGCGATGCGGTGGTGCGGGCGGCATCCAGATCAACTCGGGCGCTGAGTGCGCTGGCCTGCCAGTGGCCGATGGCGAGTTCTGCGCCTGCCAGCACGCCGCGCAATGCCGGATGTGCGAGCGTGCCACCGAGTTCACCGTGGGCGTCGAGACGACCGCGCCAAGCCGGCAACACGGCAGCAAGATCCGGTGCTGCCAAGGTGAAGCGGCCCGCCAGCGCCGGCGCCAAGGTGAGCTCGGCATCGAGCACGTTGGCGCCCACTTCGAGATGTACCGCGCGAAGCGCGCTGCGCGCGGCACTACGCTCGAACTCGCCACGGCCGCGTAAGATCTGACCACGCCACTGACCGGCCAGGTAATCGAGCGCGATCGTGCCGCGTAAGCCGCTATCGTGCCGGCACCCACGCGCATGGCCACGGCCATCGAGACGGCTTGCGAGGGATCGGTCGAGAGCGGCAAAATCGAGCGCCGCGAAGTCGAACGTCAAGCCGGCACAAAATGCGTCCTGCCATTCGAAGCTGCCGCGAGTTCGCAGCTGGCCATTGAGCACACGCGCCTGCAATTGCGACAACTCAAAGCGCGCCGGTGACCAGTTGCCATAGCCGTAGGCTGCGACCTTGCCGATAGCCGTCTCGGCGGCGGCCACGGCCGTGGTCACCCACAGCTTGCTCAAACGACCGCGTAGACGCAGCCAGCCGCGTGTGCGTGCGCGCGGACCGGCTTGGGCTAGGGGCATGTTCTGCCAGCGCACCGTGGCGCCGAAGCTAGGCCCGCTGCGGTCGAACAGCAGGCGACCACGCAGGCTTGCACTATGTGGCGACGCGGCATCCAGCGCCAGACTGAGCGCCTGCGCGTCGAGTGTCAGCGTGCCGGTGCCACGCACGCCAGCGGCGCCGCCCAGCCGCCACTGCAAGCCACCGTCGAGACGCGCCGCTACCTGTTTCAGATCGAACTGGACGTCGAGATCTCGCGCGCCCGGTGGCGCACGGGCGAGCGGCATGTGCATGCTGAGCTGGAAGCCAGCCAGCCCGCCTTGCAGCTGGCCCTGCACAGGGCCGACCGCAGGTAGGGCCGCGGCTAGCGCGCCTTTGAAATGCGCGGGCCGTGCCCGCGCATCGAGCTGGCCACGCAATGATGCCGACCATGGCTGCTGGATTTTAAAATCCACCGCGAGCGCAGCCAGCGGGCCATGCAACGCAAGACTGGCACGCGCCGTCCGCCCGTCCACGCGTCCCTGCCAGCTGAGCGCGGCGGCCAGTACCTGGTCGTAACTTACGTGGCCAGTGAGACTGTGAGTACCTGTGTGCGCCACGAAATGCGGCACACGCACCGCCTGTCGAGTGAGTTCCACGGTCGCCTCGACGCGCGTGACCTCGTAGCGTGTCGCGCCGCGGGTCACGCCCAGCCCGTCGATCCGCGCATGATCAATACGCACGCTCAGCGGCAGCTGCGGCCAACTCGGCGTGGGCTGTGCGCCAGCGTCGGCCAGCGTCATCTCCACGTCCTGGGCGTGCAGCTCGGACAGCGCCAGCACGCCGCTGAGCGACGGATACCAGCGCAACACCAGACGCGTCGCCCGCACCGTCACGCCACCGGCGGCCACGCGCGGCGCAGTCAATTCCACCGTATCGAACACACTGCCATGCAGTGCATCGAACTCAAGCTGCGGCAGCCAGGCATGCAACACCAAGCGCAGGCCACGCGCAGAAGTTAGAACCAAGACCACGCACAGCGTTAGGCCCAAGAGCGACCAGCCCAGCCAGCGCGCGCGGCGCCCATGGCGCACGGCTAGCGGCTTGGCTGCTGGTTCAGTCATGGCCGTGGCTCATAGATCCGGACCAATGCGCACATGCAGACGCAACACGATGTCGTCGGCTAGGGGATGGGCGAGATCGATGCGCGCCGGGCCGAGCGGCGAGCGCCAGCGCAGGCCGGCGCCGACGCTCAATTTGAGTCCGCTATCACGTCCGCTGCCACCAAAGGCGTTACCGCCATCGACGAACCCCGCCACCGCCCAGCGGCGCGCGACACTGCGTTCGAGTTCGGTGCTGAACACGCCGAGATGACGCCCGCCGATCACGCGCCCGCGCCGGTCTTGCGGTCCCAGATCCTCGAAGGCATAACCACGAATACTCAAATCGCCGCCAGCGAAGAAGCGCTCGGTCGGCGGCAGTGCGCCGAACTTGTCGGCCCAGCTCGCACCGGCTTCGACCCGCGCCAACAGGCGCCAGCGCGGCGCGATTTCGCGCACCACACGCACACTGCCGTGGGCGCGCACGAAGTTGACGTCGGACAATAGCGCGCCAGAGCCCCCACGGATTTCCACACTCGCGCTATAGCCGCGGGTCGGATAGAGCGCGTCATTGGTGGTGGTCTTGGTCCAGCGCAGTCCCGGAATGAGCAAGGTTGAAACACGCTTACGCTGACCGATATCGAACGCCTGTCGATCGAGATGAATGAAGCGCGTCTCAAGGATGCCGAAGGGTCGGCGACCGGTGTCGGCAAGTCCGATTTGGGTTTCCTCGCTCTCGAAATTGTTGGCGTTCTTGCGCTTCACACCGGCCTGCAGGCTCAGCCATTCGTCAGCCGGATGGGCGCGCGGGATCTGGTATTCGCCAGACAGACTCTGCTCCAGCAGCGATGCGCGCACCTCGGCGTTCAATCGATGGCCGGCGGGATTGAGTCGCCGATCGGCATAGGCGAGATGCACGCGCGCGCCCTCGTCGGTGGAAGCGCCGACGCCGATTGAATATTTATGGCGCTTACGCGCCGTCAGATTGATTTCGATCGGGATGCGGTCGCCGACTGCGGCACCCAATTGCGGGCGAATATCGACCTGATCGAAATACTGGCTGGCGGCGAGTGCGGTGTAGAAACGCGTGATGAGTTCAGCCTCATAGGTCTGTTCCGGTGTGTAGTCGAGAAAGCGCCTCACCAGTTCTTCGCGCACCACCGGCGGTTGCTGGCTGACCGTGACGGTGCCGACTCGATAGCGCGGCCCGCTGTCGTAGCTCAGCCGTGCACGCGCCACATTACGCGCGACATCGACTTCAAGGCGGTTTTCGACGAAGTGACCGGCCAGGTAACCACGCTCTAATGCGAGAGTCTCGATCAGGCGCTTGCTGGCGCTGTAGTGGTCATGATTGAGACGCGCACCGACCGTCAGCGGCAAGCGCGCGAGCGGTGTCATGAAACCCGGGTCGTCGCGCGCCGCGCCTGCGATACGCAGCTGCACGGCCTCGACCACCACGCGCTGGCCCGGCA
>JANLSI010000406.1:0-2277 GCA_031362345.1 Pseudomonadota bacterium | reverse complement strand
CAGGGCCTGGGTCAGGGCGGCAATCGGCTCGCGCAGTTTCTCGATGTCGCCGCTCATCGGCATCCAGCCCTCGCCATAGCGCACCACGCGGCGCAGAACGTGCTCGCCGTTGCCGCCCACCAGAATCGGCGGCCGTGCTGGACGTGGGCTGAAAATGAACGACTGGCCATGCAGCGTGACGACGTCGTTGGCGAAGCACTCGTGAAGAAAGGCCAGGGTATCGTCGGTGATGCGTCCACGGTGTTCGCGGGCTACACCGGTGGCCTTGAATTCGGCCGCCATCCAGCCTGCGCCGACGCCGAGCGTCAAGCGGCCACCCGATAATTCTTGAATGGAGGCTACCCATTTAGCCGTCGGCAAGGCCGCGCGATAGGGCAGCACCAGTACCGATACACCCAGTCCGATGCGTTCAGTGACGCCGGCGGCGAAGGCCAAGGTCGCCAGTGCATCGACGTAACGACCGCCCGAGCCTTCGGCCTCGTCGGGCGGAATGGCGATGTGATCGATGGTCCACAGGCAGTCGAGGCCGATATGCTCAGCGGCGCGCGCGCAACCAGCGATGGTTGGCGCGCTCGACGATGGCCCGGAATTGCGCAACAACATGCCGAGTTTCATTGCAGCTTTCCTCGAAAATCCAATTGACGGACATTAGAGCATTGACGCCCTCTCCTGTGGGTCCGACTTCAGTCGGACACTTCTTTGCAGGCCTCACCGCCGCGCCGTTGAATGTCCGACTGAAGTCGGACCCACAAAATGCGCGCCTACAAATCGAAGGCCTGATCGATGCGCTGAAAGCGACGCCTGATGAACTCGCGCGATTCATCGTGGGTGACGATGTAAAGCTCGTTGTTCTTGATCGCTTTCACTACCTTGGCCGCCACACCGGCGACCGGTAGCACACGACCACGCATCTTCTGCGCCTGCTCGTCGGACACATCGAGATCGCGCTCCGGGCCGCCGTAGGTGGCCGGACGATTGCGCGCCGAATCGTTGATGTTGGTGTCGACCACCATCGGGCACAGCACCGAGGATCCGATGTTGTGTTCGCGCAGATCCTTGGCCAGGCATTCCGACAAAGCCACGACGCCGTACTTCGCCACGCAATACACCGACAGCCCCTGATTCGCCACTAGGCCGGCGAAGGAGGCGGTGTTGACGATGTGTCCGCCCTGCTGCTGCGCGATCAGACGCGGCAGGAAGGCTTCGACACCGTGGATCGGGCCCCATAGGTCGACCTTCATGATCCATTCCCAATCGGCATGGCTCATGTCCTGCACCGGGCCGAACACCGCCACACCTGCATTGTTGAACAAGACGTGGGCGGCACCGAAATGCGCAAAGGTGGTGTCGGCAAGTTGCTGCACAGCGCGCAGATCGCCGACATCGGTTTTCACACCAATGACCTCGGCGCCGGCTTGAGTCAATTCATGGGCGGCAACATCCAGCGCGCCCTGCTCAATATCAGCCAGCACCAGGCGCATGCCTTCTTTTGCCAGCGCGCGCGCGGTGGCCAGACCGATGCCGCTGGCACCCCCGGTGATGACGGCCACTTTGCCGGCGAGATCTTTCATGACTTCCCCCTGTGGTAATAACCGAATGCTGTTCAGGCTGTCGTCGCGACTGCCCGTCTGCGCAACAACAGCCCGGCCGCTGCCATACCGATGATAGCGATGAGCGCCAAGCCGATGAAGTAGTGCTGATGGCCGGCGGCGCCCGGTGCGGCGTCGAGCAAACGACCGGCAATGGCGGCGAAGAAAATATCCGGCGTATAGCCGACCAGCGACACCAGCCCGACCGCCGCGCCCGTCAGCCGCGCCGGTACCGCCGATTCCTCCAGCAAGGCGAAATACACACCGCGCAAGGCGAACACTGCTGCGCAGCTGACGAACAGATTGCCGTAGATGAGCAGGCGCGTCGTGGCGGTGAGATCGACCCACCCGAGCAAGGCGTAGGCCACCACCAGGGCGACGAACAACGCCACCACGCTGCGCGCGATGCCGATGCGATCGGCCAGCAGGCCGGCAGCGAGCGCGGCGAACGGGCGGATGTAGGCGCTGGCTGCACCCAGCCCGGCGGCTTGCGTTTCGCGCAAACCCAACACCTGATGGGCGTAGAGGGCGTAGTTGTCGAGCCCTTTGTAGCCGCAATAGGCCGCCACCACCACCAGCGCCTGCAGCCACACCGCCGGCAAGCGCAGCACTTCTAGCAGTTCACCGGCGTTCAGGCGGGGTCGCGCCCCGCCCTCGTGTGTGTCGCGCGGCACCCAGCGCCATACCA
>JANLSI010000216.1:0-2976 GCA_031362345.1 Pseudomonadota bacterium | reverse complement strand
GGCGACCCACACCGGCCTGCGCAACCGAGAGGAAAATGATGAGCTACCCACCCAACGCGCTCAATGCAATTGACGAATACACTCGTCTGGCGCTGCGTACTGATGTGGAGACGGCGTCTCCCCATCGTTTAATTCTCTTGCTGATGGACGGCGCCATCGACAAACTGCGCGCCGCACGGGCTGCGATGGCGCGCGGCAATATCGTCGCCAAGGGCTCCAATATCACTTGGGCGATGTCGATAGTCGACGGCTTGCGGGCCAGCCTCAATCACGAACGCGGCGGCCAGATCGCGGCCAATCTCGACGCCCTTTACGATTACATGATCCGCACGCTGGTGGCTGCCAACCTACATAACGACAATGCCAAACTCGGCGAAGTCGAACGCCTAATGGGCGAGATCCGCAGCGGCTGGAAAGGTATTGAGTCGCAGGTCGAACGCGGCAAGTCGGCCGTCGTTCAAAACGAACTGGGCGCCACCGCGCGCGTGTTCGGCTGAGCATGACGCCTGCCATGACCGAGCAACAATGGGCACAGGCCGTCGCCGAACAAGTGCGCGCCTTGGAAGCCGCCGCCATCGCCACCGACTGGAGCGGCGCCGAATTATGTACGGCGAGCCTTGCCGCGCTACTCGCTGCACCACCGGTCGCGAACAGCACTCAAACTGAAACCGTGTTTCGGCATGCCTTTCAGGCTGTCGGGCGCGTCAGCGCTGCAGCGCAGGCCGCTCACGAGGTGATCCGCGCGGAATTTCACCAGCTCGCCACCGCGCGCAAGGCAGTCGCCGCCTACGGCTGACAGCGTTCCCGCGCGCCAGCCTCATGCGCGGCGTGTCGATCACGGGCATAATCCGCCCGTGATCCGCATCAACCCGCAGGACTGCGTCGCCGGCCCTAGCCTCGTGCTCTTGCCCCATGCCCTCGTCCATGCTTGATGTTCTGGTCGTCGGTGCCGGCTTCGCCGGTGCAGTAGCTGCCGAGCGTCTGGCCAGTGCCGGTAGACGCGTGCTGGTGATCGACAAACGCCCGCACATCGGCGGCAATGCCTTCGATGAGTACGATGCCCACGGCGTGCTTGTCCATCGCTACGGTCCCCACATCTTCCACACGCAATCGAGTCGCGTATTCGCCTATCTGTCGCGTTTTACCGCTTGGCGCCCCTACGAACACCGCGTGCAGGCTCTGGTCGATGGCCACTTCTACCCGATGCCGATCAACCGCACGACCATCAATGGTCTGTATGATCTGCAGCTTGACGAGCAAGGCGTGGCCGATTTTCTGGCGCGCGTGCGCGAACACCGGCCTGCCATCAAGACCAGCGAGGATGCGGTATTGGCCAGCGTCGGACGCGATCTGTGCGATAAATTTTTTCGCGGCTACACGCGCAAGCAATGGGGCCTGGAACTGCACCAGTTGGCGGCCAGTGTCGCGTCACGCATTCCGATCCGCATTACTGCTGACGATCGCTATTTCACTGATCAATATCAGTCGATGCCGAGCCAGGGTTACACCGCGATGTTTCGCCACCTGCTCGATCATCGGCGTATCAGCGTCGAGACCGGCGTCGATTATTTCGCCAGCCGCGCGCGCCTGAAAGCGCGACTCACCGTGTTTACCGGCCCCATCGATGCCTATTTCAGCCATTGCCACGGGGCACTGCCCTATCGCTCCCTGGAGTTCCGCCACGAACACCTTAGCCAGCAGCGCTACCAGCACACGGGCACCGTCAACTTTCCCAACGATTACGCCTACACGCGCATCACCGAGTTCAAATATCTGACCGGCCAAGAGGTCGCCGGCACATCGATAGTGAGGGAGTTTCCGCGTGCCGAAGGAGATCCCTACTATCCGATCCCGAACCCCGACAACGAGGCCCGCTATCAGCGTTACAAGGCCATGGCGCGTGCCGAACGTGACGTATTCTTCGTCGGCCGACTGGCGCAATACCGTTACTACAATATGGATCAAGTGGCCGCTGCTGCCTTGAAGGCAGCCCGCGACATCACGGCAGTGGACGATGAATACACCAGCAACGATGCCTGATCAGCGCGGCGTAATCTGAGCGATGCGTATCCTATGCTTGTTCAAGCGCCGCTACATGCCCAAGGACGTCATCGTCGATCGCTATGCGCGCCTCTATGAACTGCCACTGGCGCTAGCGCGGCGCGGTCATGAGGTGCTAGTCATCTGCCTCAATTATCGTGGTGTGGCGTCTAGCTTTGCATCAGTCGATGAGCGCGGCGAGGGCCGTCTGCGCTGGCAGTCCTGTGATCTGGGTGCGCTGCTGTTAGCGGGACTACTGCACTATAGACGCACGGTGTTGGCGGCTATCGCCGAGTTCGCGCCCGACCTTATCCTGGGCGGGTCGGACAGTCCGCACGTGGTCATGACGCGCCATTTCGCGCGCGGCGCGGGTCTGCCCTACGCGCTCGACCTATTCGACAATTACGCAAGCTTCGGCCTTTCGCAGCTGCCCGGGCTGCGCGGCGCCTATGCTCGCGCGCTGGCCGATGCCGATGCCGTGATCTGCGTCAGTGAACCACTGCGCGCGATGGTGGTGTCGGCTTACGCGCCCCGTGGCCCGGTCACGACTCTGGAAAGCACCATCAACCGCGACCTGTTCTATCCGCGCGAGCGCGCCGCGAGTCGCCAGCGCCTTGGCCTGCCGCTCGATGCGCGCTTGATAGGCACCGCCGGCGCGCTGGATGCCTCACGCGGCATCGCAACTTTGTACCGCGCCTACCAACAACTGCGCGCACGGCAGGACAATCTGCACCTGGTGCTGGCTGGCGGTCGTGACGGCGCCGCAGCCCTGCCGGACGCCCCCGGCGTGATCCATCTCGGCGAACTTGCGCACGAACACATCCCGGATCTTTTCAGCGCGCTGGATGTGGCCGTCATCTGCATGCGCGATACCGCCTTTGGCCGCTACGCGTTTCCGCAGAAAGCCTACGAAATCATCGCCTGCCGTACGCCGCT
>JANLSI010000404.1:0-2436 GCA_031362345.1 Pseudomonadota bacterium | reverse complement strand
TTGAGCGCTTCGATGATCTTCTTGCGCGCGGCGATCTTCTGATTCGGTGCCACGGCGTCTTCAAGATCGAGGAAGACGTGATCGGCATCACTCGCGGCCGCCTTGACCATCATCTTCTCGGATGAACCGGGGGTTGAAAGCTGCACGCGGCGCGCGCGGCGGGGACGGATAGTCGACATGGATAGATTCCTTTTATCTAGTACCGGAGCGGTCAGCTCACGGCGTGTTGCTTTCTAAGTTGCTCGACGTGAACGGCGTCGATGCCTATCTCCGCGAGGATTTCGTCGGTGTGTTCGCCCATGAGTGGCGCGCGACGCGCGATGCGGCCGGGTGTCTCGGTCATCTTCACAGGGATGCCTGCGATGGCGACCGGCCGGTCTAAGCCCGGATGCTCCACTTCCGCGATCATCGCGCGCGCGACGAAATGCGGATCGGCAACGATCTCGGCAATGTTGCTGACTGGACCGAAAGGGATATTGCCGCCCAGAACCACCGCAATTTCATTCTTGGTGTGCGCGGCCGTGTAGAGCTCGATCTGCTCGTAGACATAGTCGCGATTCGCCACGCGAGCCTGCGCAGTGGCCGTTCTCGGATCGCTGACAAGCTCGGAGCGACCAATCAGGCTGCACAGCTTGACCCACCATGCATCGGAGTGCGCGGCCAGGGTCACGAACCCGTCCTTCGCCTTGAACAGGCCAAACGGAGCGAGTAGCGGGTGTCGATTGCCCTCCGGATGCGGGATCAGATCCTGGAATGAATGCTGATGAACGGTGCGTTCACATAGCGCCAGCACGGCGTCCAGCATCGAAACATCGACGAACTGACCGCGTCCGGTGCGCTCTGCCCGAAACAGCGCTAACGTGATCCCGAAAGCGCAAAGGGTGGCCGGATAGAGATCGCCGACACCGGGTCCCACTTTGAGCGGTGTATCCCGATCGGGACCGTTGATCTGCATAAGCCCGCCCATGGCCTGCGCGACCACATCGAACGCCGGCCAATCGTTGTAAGGGCTCTTGCCGGTACGCGGATCACCGAAGCCACGAATCGCCGCATAGACCAACTTCGGATTTCGCTCGCGCAGAGTCTCAAAGGGGAGCCCCAGTCGATCCATCACACCCGCGCGATAGTTCTCTACGACCACTTGGGCAGAATCCACCAGCCGCAGCACCACTTCCCGCGCTTGTGGATCCTTCAGGTTGACCCCTATCGAGCGCTTGTTGCGGTTCACCGAAGCGAAATATCCGCCGTAGGCTCGCAGCTCGTCTTCCGGTCGGAAGGGTCCGGCACGGCGACTGTCCTCGCCGTCGAGCGGCTCGACCTTGATAACCTCCGCACCTTGATCTGCAAGCAGTTGGGTACAGAACGGGCCCGCCAGCATCTGCGTGAAGTCGATGACTCGAATGCCATCGAGCGCACCAAAACCCGTACCCGCACTCACCGAGTGCCCCAGTGCGAGCGCCGCTTGATGAGCACAGTACGCTCACCCTCAAAGACGATACTGCCATCCTGCTTCGTACCATAGTGCTTGAACCGTACGATTCCCGCGTCTTCGCGATCCGAGGGATTGATCTCCAACACCTCCGTGTAAGCGCTAAGCGTGTCGCCATGGAATACCGGCCCTTGCAATCGGATCTTATCCATCCCGAGTTCAGCGATGGCGTTCTCGGCAGTGTCCTGACTCGCCATGCCAATGAACATCGAAATGTTCACGCCGCCGAACGACAAGCGCTTGCCAGCCGGATGGGATTTCATCACTTCCTCGTCGTAGTGACCCGAGGCCGTGTTCATCACAAGGTTGGTGATCATCACCTGTTCAAGCGGTTCCAGTGTTTTGCTGCGCACATGCTTCATGACGTCGCCAACGACGAAGTCCTCGAAGTAGTTATCCTGCCCGGTCAGTTCGTTAAGTTTCATGAGTTATTCCTTGTTTACTGAGCATCCGATCCGAAATAACCCTTTGTTGGATCTCGGACCTACCCTCGAATACGACGCCATCATCGGCTTGCAGCCATCTCAGCAAGCTCGGATCCACGCAGAAAAACCAGGTTGGAGCGCTTGAACTCACAGATCAATTCGTCGCGCTGATTGAAGCCTTGCGTGTGCCAGCCGACGATACCCATACCCTGCTTGCTGGAAGACAGTCGGCGTTCGATCACCGTAGAGCGCGCAAACACCGTGTCGCCAGGATAAAAAGGCTGAGGGTAGATAAGCTCATTGACGCCGAGAAACGCCGTACCGTGTTCGCTCAAGTCTTGGACAGACAAACCAAAGACGGTGTTGAACACCATCAGCGGATTCACCGGCGTATCAGGGTGGCCCATGGCTTTTGCGACCTCGACGTTCGTATATTGCGGGTTGAAGTGCAGCGTGAGGGTTGTAAAGAGCGCATTCTCCGCCTGGGAGATAGTGCGCCCCCAGTGGTGCACGAATTCGCGT
>JANLSI010000200.1:0-2081 GCA_031362345.1 Pseudomonadota bacterium | reverse complement strand
CCAGCGTAGCGTTGAATTTTCGTGGGGTAGCGCGGCGACTGATTTGCAGATCCATCATCGTGGCGCGGGTAAACCCTGGGCGATGATTGCCAGTCGGGCGGCCTTGCCGCTAGCTGGGCCGCTGTTCACCGGCTACAGCATTCAACGCGCAGTGACACCCATCGAACAGAAGACGCCGGGTGTGTGGACGCGCGGCGATGTCGCGCGCATCACCCTCACGATCGAAGCCCAGAGCGATAGCGGCTGGGTGGTAGTGGACGATCCGATCCCGGCCGGCGCGAGTGTGCTCGGCACCGGGCTGGGTCGCGATGCAGGCCTGCTGACCCAAGGTGAAAAGCGCGAAGGCTGGCTGCATCCCGCCTATGAGGAACGTCGCTTCGATGCCTTCCGAGCCTATTACACCTTCGTCCCCAAGGGCAGCTTTACGGTGGAATACACCGTGCGTCTGAACAACCCTGGCAACTTCGTGTTGCCCGCGACGCGGGTCGAGGCCATGTATGCGCCGGAGATGTTCGGTGAGCTGCCGAACGCCGCCCTGGAAGTGAAGGCGCCGTGAAGGGCGCGCTGTTGATCTTGCTGGCCGGCTGGGTGCTGACGCCGGCGCTGCGCGCGCAGGACTTCGCCGCAGTGCGTGATGGGTGGCAGCCTTCCTATGCCTATCTGCTGGCGCGCGACGGTGCGGTATTGCAAGGACAGCGCGTCGACTTTCACGATCTGCGTCTGCCGTGGGTGGCCGTAGATGATGTTTCACCGGCTTTCCTGCAAGCTTTAGTCGCGATTGAAGATCACCGTTTCGAGCAACATCACGGTGTCGACTGGCGCGCCCTGGCGGCGGCGCTGTGGCAGAACTTGATCAGTACACGACGACGGGGCGCGAGCACCTTGTCCATGCAGCTCGCCAGCCTGCTTGAGCGTAGCGAGCAGGCCAGTCACGGGCGTCGCGGTATGCGGGCCAAGTGGCAGCAGATACGCGCCGCGCAAGCGCTTGAGAGCCACTGGCGCAAGCGTGAGATCCTCGCAGCCTATGTCAACGAAGTGAGCTTTCGTGGCGAGTTGCGCGGTATCGCGGCGGCCAGCGCGGGGTTGTTCGACAAACAGGCTTCCGGTCTCACGGCAGACGAAGCGCTACTGCTCGCGACCTTGGTCTCGACGCCCAATCTACCGGCTGCGGCCGTCGCAACTCGCGCCTGTGCCCTGGCCCGCGTCCATCATCTCGTCCACGACTGCAAAAATGTGCAAGCCCTCGCGGCTCGTCATCTGACCCTGGTGCCGTCGTCAATCAAGCTGCCCAATGCCGCGCCCCATCTCGCACGACGCTTATTGAAGCGAGCTGGTCAGCGCGTCACCACCACCCTCGACGCGCAACTGCAGACCCGAGTTAACGACATTCTGGCCGAACAACTGCGGCGCTTGAGCGCGCGCAATGTGCGCGACGGTGCGGCGGTGGTGTTGGATAACGCCAGTGGTGCGGTGCTGGCCTGGGTCGGCGCGGCGGGTGCGCAATCGACAGCGCCGGCGGTCGATGGTGTAGTCGCGCTGCGCCAGGCCGGCTCGACTTTGAAACCGTTTCTCTACGGTCTCGCGTTCGAGAAGCGCTATTTGACGCCGGCCTCGCTACTCGAAGACTCGCCCATCAATCTCGAAACCGCCACCGGGCTCTACATCCCGCAGAACTACGATCGCGATTTCAAAGGTGTGGTCAGCGCGCGCACGGCCCTTGCGAGTTCTTTGAACGTGCCGGCGGTGCGTGCTTTAGTGTTGACTGGCGTCGAGGCTTTTCGCGCGCGCTTATTCGATGTGGGTTACGTCGGTATCAGTCAGGACGGCGAGTATTACGGCTATTCCTTAGCGCTCGGTTCGGCCGAAGTGAGTCTGCTCGAACAGGCCAACGCCTATCGCGCACTGGCCAATGGCGGGCGCTTGAGTGCCACGCGTTTAGCGCCGAGTGCGCCGGTCGAAGTGGGTAAAGCCGTGATGGATGCCGGTGCGGCATTTCTGGTCGGTGACGTGCTGGCCGATCCGGCCGCGCGGGCAATTACTTTCGGTCTCGACAGTACGCTGGCGCTGCCGTTCTGGAGCGC
>JANLSI010000181.1:0-3541 GCA_031362345.1 Pseudomonadota bacterium | reverse complement strand
CGCCGCTGGTGTCGATCACACAGCGCATGCCCGGACCGAGATCCATGCCGGTGCCGGCCGGCAGCAGACCCAGCAGTTCACCGGGCACCAGGCCGAGCGTACACACCGATTTAGCCAGTGCAGGTTGACCACCTAGGCCTTGCACCAGGACCCACACCGCGACATTCAGGGCGACGATGGCCCAGGTGGCATAGGGCGTGAGGATCTGCGGGTTGTCGTCGCGGATGGGAATCATTGCGCGTGCCTAACGCGTGCCGGGCTTGAGCACACGGCGTCGAGAGTCATCATGGCGTCTCTGCGCAGCTATTCATGACGGGCGTGGTGCCGCTGACCCGCTTGAGTATGGCGGCCGCGTTGGCTCAGGCCGGTGGCCGCGCGCTCATGATCCAGTTGATGACGTCATCACCATCACGACGACCCCACACACCGATCTCGCCGCGTCCGCGCGCACCGACCACCGGATCGACGCGCCGCCATTCGTTCGCGACCACGCGATGGGCGATTTTCCAGGCCCCGCCACGGCGCTCGAAACGATCGACATAGCGAATGCCCATGACGTCGTCCTTGCCATTGCCGGCGGCATCTTCGCGGCGATGGTAGGCCACGGCATAGGTCTCGGCACGGGCCTGCTCACCGTCAACTTCGATAAGCATATTGCCCATGAAATGCTGGGTCACAGTCCAGCGCGTGAGGAAACTCGACGCCGCCGCGATGAATTCTTCGACGCTGCCCTTCATCGAGCCATGGTCGTCATAGGCATCGGCGTGATAACAGGAGCGCACGAGATCGAAATCCAGCCGATCGATACCGCGCGCATAGCGATAGATGACGTCAGCAATCTCCTGGCGTGCAAGCAAGATCTGCACGGCGTTCGAATCGGTCATGATCATTCCTCCTCGGAATACAGGGCACAATGATGCCCGCCATCATGCTAACCCGTCGCGTCGGGCCACGCAGCACCGCCGGCCGCGATGCACGTATACTCGACGCCGGCTCACGCTATGCGAGGGAAGTCGCCATGTCGGAACAGCGCCTGTCGTGCTGCATTAGCTTTGATTTCGACGCCATGTCGTCTTGGATCGGGTCCCTCAAATCCAATAACCCCAGCACCATCTCGCGCGGCCAGTTCGGTGCGGTGGCGATACCGCGCCTGTTGGCCCTGCTCAAGGATCGCGGCATACGGGCGAGCTTCGCCGTCCCTGGTCACACCGCCTACGCCTTTCCGCGTCTGGTCGAAGCCATCGCCGACCATGGCCATGAACTAGTCCATCACGGCTGGGTACATGAAAACCCGGCGAGCTTCGATGAAGCCGGTGAACGCAATGTGCTCGAACAAGGACTGAACGCGCTCGAACGGGTGAGCGGTATGCGTCCGCGTGGCTATCGCTCGCCAGCCTGGGACTTGAGCACGCGCAGTGTCGACCTGCTGCTGGAATACGGTTTTGACTACGACTCAAGCTGCATGGGCCACGATTTTTTCCCCTACTACCTGCGCACCGGCGACCAATGGTCGCTCGATGGCCCCTATCATTTCGGCACCACTACGCCGCTGGTAGAAATGCCGGTGACCTGGAGTCTCGATGATTTCCCAGCGGCCGAATTCGTGCTCGGCATGAATACTGGTCTGCAAGCGCCATCGCAGATGGAAGAGAACTGGCGCGCCGATTTCGACTACGCCCATCGCGACTGCGCGGGTGGCGTATTCACCTTGACCCTGCATCCTCAGACCATCGCCCGTGGCCGCTACTTCCTGATGCTCGAACGTCTGCTCGACTACTACGCACAACACGACGGCGTGGTATTCGAAGCCATGGGCGACTATGTCGCGCGCTGGAAAACTGCCAATCCGCTCACGACCTGGATGGCCGCCAACCCCGACCTGACCGGCGCCCACGCCATCGAACCCTAAGTCAACGGTGAGCGCGACCGGGCTGCGTCAACTATCGCGTGTGCGAGGTAGAACACGATGATGAATCCCGCTGCGATGCGCGCGGTCGATTACTGGCTGGGCGTGCCGGCCTGCTTCGTTTTGACCTGGCTACGCCGCCTCACGCACCGCCTGCGCGCTAGCGCGCCGTCCGCGCTAGCCAGGCCGCGCAACATCCTGGTCATCGAACTGGTCGAGATGGGCGTGTTGGTCATCGCCTACCCAGCACTGCGCAAGCTGCGCGAAATGTATCCCGATGCGCGCATCCATTTTCTCGCCTTTCAACAGATCCGCGCGAGCATAGACATGCTCGGCATCCTCGCACCCGAGGACGTGCTGACCATCGATGGCGCAACGCCCTGGACCTTGCTACGCGATACTCTGCGTTTTTTATGCACCGCACGCCGACGCCGCATCGACACCGTGCTCAACTTCGAAAGCTTCGTGCGTTACAGCACTATCCTTGCTTTCCTGTCGGGTGCGCGACGCCGGGTTGGCTTTCACCGCTTCATGCAGGAAGGTATCTACACCGGCGATCTACTGACCGACAACGTCGCTTTCAACGCCCACATCCACACCGCCCACACGTTTCTCGATCTGGTGCACGCGCTGGACGCGCCGCCCGGTCAAATTCCCTGCGTCAAACGCCGCTATAGGCACGACGATCTGAGCATACCGCCGGTGCTCACTGACACCGCCACCGCCACTGCGCTGTGGCGCAAGCTGCGTGGTTTCCATCCCGACCTCGTGCCCGGTAAACGTCTGGTCATCGTCAACCCCAACGCCAGTGAACTGCTGTTGCTACGCAAGCTGCCCTTGGATAAGTACGCCGAACTGGTGCGGCGCCTGCTGTCCGATCCCGACATCTTTGTCGGCATTACCGGTGTCGCGGGCGAGAAACCCGATGCGGATTTCATCCGTCGCGCGGTCGACGATCCACGTGCCATCGATCTGACCGGCGCGACCAGCCTCATGGAACTCCTGCACTTGTTCAATCTGGCCGAGATGGTCATCACCAATGATTCGGGACCGGCCCACTTCGCCTGTCTGACCCGTGCCCATATCGTGGTGTTTTTCGGCCCCGAAACCCCCGATCGCTTTCGCCCGCTGTCGCCACGCAGCGACGTGGTCTATGCCGGACTCTCTTGCAGTCCCTGCGTCAGCGCCTTCAATCAACGCCTCACCCCGTGCAACGATAATCAATGCCTGAAGACCCTGTCGGTTGACGACATTTATGCACTGGTACGTCGGCGGCTGTACGCCGCATGAGCCTCGGCCTATGAGCGCAAGCCCACGCGCATCTTCACTGGCGGCGCTGTTGCCGGCCCGCTGGCAGCGACGCGGCGTATTTGAATTCATCAAGTTCTGCGCAGTGGGCGGTTCCGGGGTGGGCATCAATCTCGCGGTCTACGCCGCCGCGACGCGATGGTGGGAACTGGCACCCGCAGTGGCCTCGCCGATCGCCATCGAGATCTCTTTGCTAAGCAATTTCATCGTCAACGACCGCTGGACATTCCGCGCGCGCGCACTGCGCACCTCGCTGCCGCAACGCCTAGCTACCTACCACGCGGTATGCCTGGTGGGCGGCGCAATTAACTTTTGCGTGCTGCTGCT
>JANLSI010000402.1:0-2853 GCA_031362345.1 Pseudomonadota bacterium | reverse complement strand
GGGGTGTTCCATGAAGCCGAAGCGCACCACCACGCGGTAGAAGCCGTGACCGAGGATCTCGTATTCGACGCGCTCGTCGCGGGTGACATAGGGTGTGTCGGTGGTGACGATGGTGACCAGAAATACACGCTCGTGAAGTATCTTGTTGTGCTTGAGATTGTGCAGCAACGCGGTCGGCGCGCCGAATCGGCTGCCGGTCATGAAGACCGCGACACCTTCCACGCGATGAATCTCATTAACCGACATCAGCAAGGCGTCGAGCGGCACGCTTTGTTCCACCATCTTCTCGAACACCAGCGCGCGGCCGCGCTTCCAGGTGGTGAGGACAGTGAACGACACCAGTCCGACCACCACGGGGAACCAGCCGCCCTGCAGGATCTTGAGCGAATTGGACGCCAGAAAGCACATATCCACCGCCAACAGAAAGCCGCACAACAGCGCGATGCGCCAATGTGCCCATTTCCAGATCAGAACCATCACGAAGGTGATGAGGATGGTGTCGATCAGCATGGTGGCAGTCACCGCGATACCGTAGGCGGCCGCCAGATTGCTCGACGAACGAAAACCGATGACCAGCGCCATGACTGCTACATAGAGCGTCCAGTTGGTAAAGGGGACGTAGATTTGGCCTTGCTCATGGCCCGAGGTGTGGACGATCTCCATACGCGGTAGATAGCCCAGTTGGATGGCTTGACGCGCGACCGAGAACGCGCCGGAGATGACCGCCTGCGAAGCGATGACAGCAGCGAGTGTGGCAAGCACCACTAGCGGTGCCTGCAACCAGTCAGGGGCGAGCAGAAAGAAAGGGTTTTCCAAGGCTTCAGGATGGGCGAGCAGCAACGCGCCCTGGCCGAAATAATTCAACAACAAGGCCGGCAGTACGAAGCTGAACCAGGTCAGGCGTATCGGTTTGCGACCGAAATGCCCCATGTCGGTGTAGAGCGCTTCGCCGCCGGTCACCGCCAGCACGACCGCGCCAAGACCCAGGAAAGTCTCATGGGGATGGGCGACGATCAGACGAATGGCGTAGAGCGGATTGACGGCCAGCAGCACGGCGGGATTGCCGATGATCTGGCGTAAGCCGAGCACCGCGATAGTGACGAACCACAGACACATCACCGGTCCGAACCACATGCCGACGGTGCCCGTGCCGCGTTTCTGGATCCAGAACAGCCCGGTCAGGATGGCGGCGGTGGTCGGGATCACGGCCGGCCCGAAATGGGGCGCGATGATCTTCATGCCTTCGACCGCGCTCAATACCGAGATGGCCGGTGTGATCATGCTGTCACCGTAGAACAGTGCAGCGGCGAAGATGCCGAGCACACCGACTATCCACACGCGGCGCTTGGAATTCTTGAGCGCGTCAGCGACCAGCGCCAGCAGGGCGAGACTGCCGCCTTCGCCGCGATTGTCGGCGCGCAAGATGAAAATCACGTACTTGATAGTGACTAGCATCATGATCGCCCAGAAGATCAACGACAGCACGCCGAGCACACGGGGTGTGTCGAGACCCAGTGCGTGGGCGCCGCTCAAGGTCTCCTTCAAGGCATAGAGGGGACTGGTGCCGATGTCGCCGTAGACTACACCGACGGCGCCGAGCAGCAGCGCCTTGATATCTTTCTGTTCGTGCATCCCGGCTCCTGGGCCGCCGTGCAGCTTGGACATCGTGCGTCCTATCCCTGCCATCATTGCAAAAAAGCTGCACCACGCAGATTGGCCGCCAATGCGGCGCGCGAGGCACGGCACTACAGTGTGATGTAGATCGAGCGCCGCGACCTGATTACCAGCACTTCTGACCCGGGTTGTCGGACACCCCTAGGCGCGGCTTGAATCCCCACCCTCGCTATGGAAGTATCCTGAGCTTCGACGGGTCGCCCCGTCGCCATTTTTGCAAAACCAGGCATAACCCATGAGTCAGACTCCAAGCAAGCTGCTCGACGCCGCTGCCGAACGGCGTACCACACCCTCCGGTATCGAGATACCGCTGGTAGCTACCGCCAACATGCGCCGCCACCCCGATGATTCCGCGCCGGGAGAATACCCCTTTACGCGGGGTATTTTCGAGGACGGCTATCGCGGCCGCCTGTGGACCTTTAGGCAGTATTCCGGTTTCGGCAGCGCCGAGGAGTCGAACGAACGCTATCGGTTCCTGCTCGAACGCGGTCAGACCGGGCTGTCGGTGGCGCTCGATCTGCCGACCCAGTGCGGTTACGACCCGACCGATCCGATGGCGCGCTCCGAGGTCGGCAAGGTCGGCGTGTCCTTGTCGAACCTCGCCGAGATGGAGCTGCTGTTCCGCGATATCGATCTGAGTAAGGTCTCGACCTCGTTCACCATCAATGGCACGGCGGCGATGATCTTCGCCATGTATCTCGCGGCGGCCGACAAGGCCGGTGTGCCGCGCGCCAAGCTGACCGGCACCATCCAGAACGACATCTTGAAGGAATACGTCGCACGCGGCACCTGGATCTTTCCAGTCCGGCCGGCGCTGCGCCTGGTCGCCGACAGCATCGTCTACGCTAATCAGGAATCGCCCCGTTTCAACCCCATCAGCATCGCCGGCGCCCACGTCCGCGATGCCGGTTCGAGTGCGGTCGAAGAAATGGGTTTCACACTGGCCAATGGGCTCGCCTATGTCGACGAGCTGCTGGCGCGCGGCGCCGATCTTGAGCGCTTCGCCCAGAGCCTGTCGTTCTTCTTCTACGTGCACATGAATTTCTTCGAAGAAGTGGCCAAGTTCCGCGCCGCACGGCGGCTGTGGGCGCGACTCATGAAGGAACGCTACGGCGCCCAGAGCGAGCGCGCTCAGCAGTTCCGCTTCGGTGTGGTATGTGGCGGTTCCTCCCTGACCGC
>JANLSI010000171.1:0-4260 GCA_031362345.1 Pseudomonadota bacterium | reverse complement strand
GATGCCCCAGGGCATGATGTTAGTGGAGGCATCGGGGGTCTCGAAATTGCGATAACCCCAGAAATGCCCGAGGCCATTAATGACGCCGGCGGCAAAAATCGGGATCCAGGCCATCTGGGTCGCCCAGATAGTCAGTCCCAGCGGCCCGAACAGCAGCACATTGATGACCAGCATAAGGCCGATGCCCAGGCTGTCACGTCCGGTATAAACATGGTGTTCAAGCCAGTCGTCCGGCGTGCCGTAGCCGTATTGATCGACGATTTCCTGGCGCTTGGCGTTGATGCGGTAAAGCTCGGCGCCTTCCAGCAGGACCTTCTGGATGCCATGGGCAACTGGGCTGTGGGGGTCTTCCAGGGTCTCCACCGCAGCGTGATGCTTGCGATGCACGGCGGTCCACTCGCGGGTGTTCATGCCGGTCGACAGCCATAACCACAGGCGGAAGAAATGCGAGACGAGCGGATGCAAATCGAGGGCACGATGGGCCTGATTGCGATGCAAATAGATAGTCACCCCGGCGATCGTGAGATGGGTGAAAACGAGCGCGACGAGGACATAGCCCCACCACGGCATTGGCACGAGTCCTTGCAGCATGATGCTCCCCATTTGGGTTTGATCTTAGGCGCAACGTGGGGGCGCAAGGAGACAATTGCCACCCTCATCGACCCGACACCGCCGCACGTTAACGTGATCCCTACACCTTTGGCCAGATGTTCCTGCCGTTTTACGTCCGTCAAACCTAGGCCAATGGTCTTGCGGACATTTATTTCGTCCCTGACAGATGCGGATAGCGCCCGACGACGCTCAAAGTTTACCTGCGGCTAAACCCGGTTCGGCCCTTTCAAGCAAGAGGTTCCCCGCAGGGTCGGCCTGGCCCTGCCAGCCGGCATCGATAAACGCGCTGCCGACGGTGCTCAGCACAACGGCTGGACCGGTCACGCGTTGCCCTAGCGTCAGTTGCGCCTGGGCAAACAGCGGTGGGCCAGCGTCGGTGCGGGGTGGCAGAACGACCGCCTCGCGCGCGCCGGCGGCGAAATCGGGAATGACGGTCTCTACATCGATCGCGACGCGCAGATTGACCAACTCCAGCCCGCGCTCAAGTTCGTGTCCGTAGCGCCGCCGGTGTTCGGCAGCAAAGTGACGGGCGAGAGTTTCTCGCGCCTGCCAAGGCAGGGTCAGGGCGAACGACTGGCCTAGATAGCAGACATCCGCTGCGCATCGCGTACGCAGCGCGCCACGGGGGTGACCTTCGGCGACCAGCGCCTCGACGGCGCTCTGTTCGAGGCGCGCATACGCTGCGACAAGGTCGCTATCGCTGATCGCCGCCAGCGGCCGCCGCAGGGCTTGGGATAGGTGGCGGCCGGGCCGAGCCACCGTCATGCCGAGCGCCGACAATACCCCGGCTCGGGCCGGTACCAACGCGTGGCTGAGGCCGAGCGCGCCCGCCAGCGCACAGACGTGCAGCCCGCCGGCGCCACCAAAAGACACCAGCGTATAGCCGCGTGGATCGACCCCCCGCTCAACGGAGATCACGCGCAGCGCCTGCTGCATGTCATCGTTGACCAGATCGATGATGCCGTGCGCGGTGCGCTCGACCGACAGGCCGCCGAGCAGGGTAGCTACCCGCGCCACCGCGGCTCGCGCCGCCGTCCCGTCGATGCGGATGCGCCCGCCCAATTCGAGGCCTGCCGGCAACCGACCGAGCACGACATTGGCATCGGTGACTGTCGCCTCGCGCCCGCCGAGGCCATAGCAGGCCGGGCCGGGAGAGGCGCCCGCCGACTGCGGACCGACGTGCAACAAGCCCGCCGCGTCGACCCGTGCCAGCGAGCCACCGCCCGCGCCGATGGTGTGCAAGTCGACCATCGGCACGGCCACCGGGTAGGGGCCAACCCTGCCCTCGGTAGTCAAGCTGAGTTCACCGTCAACCAGGGCAACATCGGTCGAGGTGCCGCCCATGTCGAAAGTTAGCAGGCGCTCACATCCGACCAGACCTGCGACGTGCCTCGCACCCAGTAAGCCAGCGGCCGGCCCCGAGAGCAGCAAATTGACCCCATGACGGGCCGCGAAGGCCGGTTCGGCCGACACGCCTGAGCTCTGCATCACCGCCAACCGGGCGGGCGCTAGCCGCGTCGCGAGCACGTTCAAATAACGGTGCATGAGCGGGCCGACATAGGCATTGAGCCAGGTCGCCATGCCGCGCTCGTACTCGCGGACTTCGGGTAGCACCTCGCTGGAGCAGCACACGAGGCAGGGCAGGGAAACGAGCGCAGCGGCAATGCGGCGCTCATAGCGATCGTCCTGAAAGGCGAACAGCAGGCAAACGGCAACGGCTGCCGGCGCCAGGGCTTCGACCTGCCGGCGCAGCGCCACCAGCTGCTCTGTCGATAGATCCTCGACCACACAGCCATCGGCGCCCATGCGCCCGCCGGTCTCAAGGCACAGTTCGCGTGGCACCGGCTCCGGCCGGACGATGGGAGTCAGGTCATAGAGCGCGGCGCGCGCCTGGCGTCCGATGCTGAGCAGGTCGCCAAAGCCGTGGTTGGTGATGAACACCGTCCGCGCACCCGTGCCCTCCAGCACCGTGTTGGTCGCCACCGTCGAACCGTGCACGATGCGCGCGTCCTCGCCCAATACACCCAGCGCGAGCAGACCGGCGAGGATCGCCTGCTCCGGCGCCGCCGGTGTCGAGAGTTCCTTGTGGGTGGTCAAGTGCGCGCCGTCGAACAGCACGAAGTCGGTGAACGTGCCACCGGTGTCGATACCTATGATGGGAAACTGCGCAGCGGTCACAGGGTGCGATACCTGCGGTTAGGTCAGATCCGCAGTATAGAGGGCGACGCCGTCGGACCGATCGGATCACACGCCTTGGCAGGCCAGCTTGCCTCACCAATAATAGCCGCCCATGAACGACGAGGTCCTGTTGGCGGCGCGCGGACTGTCCCGCTACTACGGCGCCCGACAGGCCTTGTGCGGTGTCGATATCGTGCTCACGCGCGGCGAGATCCTGGGCTTCCTCGGCCAGAACGGCGCCGGCAAATCCACCACCATGCAGATCCTGTGCGGCGCGCTTGCCGCCAGCAGTGGCACGGTCGAGATAGGCGGCTATGACCTGGCACTCGCACCGCTGGCGGCCAAGGCCCAGCTCGGCTACCTGCCGGAAATACCGCCGCTGTATCGCGACATGCTGGTCGACGACTACCTCGCGGCTTGCGCGCGCCTGCATGGTCTGGCGGCGGACGCGGTTCGCGGGGCCGTGGCAAGCGCCCGCCAACGCTGCGGATTGAATGATGTCGGCACACGGCTGATCGCGCATTTGTCCAAGGGCTATCAACAGCGGGTCGGCATCGCGCAAGCCATCGTGCACGATCCGCAGGTGCTGATCCTCGACGAACCGACCGCCGGTCTCGACCCTGGCCAGATCCGCGAGGTGCGCGAACTCATCCGTGAACTCGGCCGCCAACGGGCGATCATTGTCTCTACCCATATTCTGCCCGAGGTGCGCGCGCTCGCGACGCGCATCGTCATCCTGCATCACGGTCGCGTGGTACACGATAGCCAGGCCTCGGCGGCTCGACGGCTGCGGGTGCGGCTGCGTCATGACCCAGGTAGCGCTGCGCTGCGCGCGCTGCCCGGTGTCGCGACGGTGGATATTGGGCCGCAGGGCTGGCTGCTGTCGGTGGCCGATCCGGAAGCGGCGGCGCAAGCCTTCGCGGCCCATGCGGTGGCGGCCGGTTGGGGGCTTATTGAACTCGACCCCGATTACGACGACCTCGAGCAGCGCTTCTTGGCGCTCACCAGCGGTGCGCAACCCGCATCGGCGAGCGCCGCCTAGTGTCATCGTTCAGCGCGCTTTACAAGCTCGAAGCAAATCGCCTTTTCCGCCGTCCGCTGGCGTGGTTGGTGTTGTGTCTGGGTTCGGCGTTGATGGCGCTTTTCTATCTGCTGCTGATGGTGCGCTATCTCGATCAGCAAGCCTCCTTGCGTGCCGCCGGCGTGACGGCCGAACTGCTGGTGCGCTATTTCGGCAGCGGCGCGTTGATCGTGCTCTTGCTGACGCCACTCATCACTATGCAAGCCGTGGCTAATGACAAACGCGACGGCATGCTGCGTTTTCTGTTCTCGACGCCGGCCTCGTCGGCCGACATCGTGCTGAAGAAATTTGGAAAGACGCGGCCGATATCAAGATCGTCGACAGGTCGCTGGTTTGGAACTCGGACCTCATTGAAGCAATGGAATTCGACAATTTGATTGCTCAAGCCG
>JANLSI010000162.1:0-5906 GCA_031362345.1 Pseudomonadota bacterium | reverse complement strand
CTTCGATCAAGTGACGGTCGCTGTGCCGGCGTCACCCTATGCGGTGGTCTCGCTGCATCGTTTCGAGAATATCTTCGCGGCCGGGCGTTTTGGTTTCATCGTCGCCATGCTGGAACGCATTGCGCTGCGGGTGCCGCTGGTCTTCGTGCTGCATCCCGCCACGTGCAAGCAGGCCGAGAAATTTGGTCTGCTGGCGCGGCTCACTGACAACCCGCGCATCCGACTCGATCCGCGTATGACTTACGTGCCGTTCTTGAAGCTGCTGCATGGGGCGCGTTTCGTGATCAGTGACGGCGGCAGCAATCAGGAAGAGCTGGCTTGGCTCGGCATTCCAACTTTGCTCATGCGCGGCGCGACCGAGCGCCAGGATGGCTTGGGCGGAACGGTGGTGATCAGTAATTACGATGAGGCGGTCATTGAGCGGTTTGTGGACGAGGTCTTGGCTGGGAGTGCTGAGCGCGGCATACCAATAACGACTTTGGCACCGTCAAAGACGATCGCGCAAATGCTGGTGGAGGAATATTCTTAGGTGCGACAAATTCGCACATTCAAGAGCGCGGGGCATTAGCGCCCCTTGAACTCCGGCGTACGCTTCTCAAAGAACGCGTTCAAGGCTTCCATGTGATCGTCGGTCTGATGCAGGGTGACCTGCAGTGCGGCCGACATTTCCATGATGGTATTGAAATTAGCCATGCTGCCTTCGCGCATGAGCTTCTTGGTCATGCGCAGTGCCTGCGGCGGTTGTACGCAGATCTTTTGCGCCAGCGCTTCGCAGGTCACCATCAGATCGGCGTCCGGCACCACTTCCGACACCAGACCCCAGTCGCGCGCGGTCGGCGCATCGATCAGATCGCCGGTGAAGAATAATTGCGCGGCACGTGACCAGCCGATGTGGCGCGGCAACAGCCAGGCGCCGCCATCGCCCGGCAACAGTCCCATCTTCAGGAAGGTCGCGCCGAAGCGCGCCGAGGCCGCCGCGATGCGGATGTCGCACAGCGACGCCACATCATTGCCCAGACCGATGGCGGGGCCATTGATGGCGCCGACGATCGGCACCTCGATGTCCCACATCGCGTGGATGATGCCGTGGATGGAATTGCGATAGTGATCGCGTAGCTCCGCGCCGGTGCCGCCGAAGTAGCCACTTTTGTCGCGCATGGCCTTCAGATCGCCGCCGGCGGAGAAGGCCGACCCGGCGCCGGTCATGATCACGCAGCGCAGGTTCTTGTCGGCATTGATGGCATTGGCGGCAGCGCGGAAACGCTCGCCATCACCGGCTTGACCGAGGGGGTTGCGCGAGGCCGGGCGATTGATGGTGAGACGGGCGATGAGTCCGTCGATTTCGAGAATGAGATCCTTGTCTACCATGTGCTTAAAACTCCGCTCAGGCCGCCATTCAAGCGGTAATCGTTGGCCAGATACCGTCGCCGCCGACCTCGACCGCGATACGGCCGAGATATTCGCCCCATTCGCTCGCGCCGCCGAATTCGGCGCGCCACGCCCACAGCCGCCGGGTCAAAAAGTGCAGGCCATATTCATAGGTGAAGCCGATTGCGCCGTGCACTTGGTGGGAAAGACGCGTGAGTTTTTCCACCGCCTCGCTGGCGCGGCACTTGGCGGCCGCGATCTCAAAGCGCGCGTTGCGGCCAGTGGTCGCCATGCCGCGATTATCGAGAGCGACGCAGGCCGCCATGGTGATGGCATCGACCGACGCTACCACCCCAGCCAGATCGGCCAGGTAATGTTGGATGGCCTGAAAACCTGACAGCGGTTTGCCGAACTGCGAGCGTTCAGCGCCATACTTCAGCGTCAGGTCGAGGGCGGCCGCGCCGGCGCCGGCGATCTGTGCACTGCGTGCTAAGGCCCCCAACCAATGCACGCAATCGGCGGACAGCGGCAGGGCATGCCTAGCGATGATGGCCGCCGTGCCGCTCAAGGCGTCGCGCGGATCGCGGCCGATGTTGTCCTCAGCGGCGACTTGCAAGCCAGCGGGCGAAGCGATGATGAGTTCCGTGCCCGTGCCCTGCGCCGCGACACCAATCAGGAAGTCCGCATTGCGGCCCCACGGTGTGCGCATGTTGGTGAGCCTTATACCCGCTGCACTCAACTCACCCGCCGCGATGGTGTGCGGCAGCAAGCCCGGCACACCGTCGGGCAACGCGGCACCGGCCTGACGCGCCAGCCATTCAGCGATCACGGCTTCCACGACTGGCAAGGGCACGGCATGGCGACCACAGGCCCGCAGCACGGGATAGGCATCGGCCCAGCCCACGCCCATGCCGCCGGCGTGCTCATCGGCCAGCACCTTGTTGATGCCTTGTTCAAGAGTCTCGGCCCACAGCGCGGTGGGGAAACCCTGTTCCTCGATGGCGGTCAAGGCGTCCCAGCCGAGACGAGCGCCGAACAGGCGATTAACCGTATCGTCGAGCATGATTTGTGTTTCGTTCATCGCACACCCAGACCTTTGGCGATGATGCCGCGCATGATTTCCGGCGTGCCGCCACGTAGAGAAAAGGACGGCGCAATCTGAATCAGCGATCCCAACACTTGTTGATATTCCGAGCCAAAGCCTTCCAAGCTCGGTTCGAGTTCGCACAGCTCTTGGGCGAGCCCCGGCAAAGCCTGTTCGAACTGGCAGCCGAGATCTTTCACCACCGAGGCCTCAAGGGCTGGATCCTGTCCGGCATGCAACTTGGCGGCGATGCTCAAGGACATGGTGCGTAAGGTCGCCGCCCACGCTACTTGCGAGCCGATGCGTGCGAGCGTAGCCGGTGAGGCGTGGGGCTTGACCACATCGATGAGCTTACGCAGTAGAAAGAAGCACGACAGATAGCGCTCTGGACCGCTGCGCTCGAAGGCCAGCTCCTCGGTGACCTGACGCCAGCCCTGACCCTCGGTGCCGATCAGCGCATCGGCCGGCAGTTCGGCATCGACAAAGGCGACTTCGTTGAAGTTGCGGCCGCCGGCGAGATTCTGGATGGTACGCGGCGTGATGCCCTTGGCCTTGCTCAGATCGATCAGGAACTGCGAGAGACCTGCATGCTTCTTGTTAGGATCGGGATCGGTACGGAACAAAGCGATCATGTAGTTGGCGCGATGGGCGTTAGTGGTCCAGATCTTGGTCCCGTTGACCTTCCAGCCGTTCGCGGTGCGCTCGGCGCGAGTACGCAGCGAAGCGAGATCCGAACCGGAATTCGGCTCGCTCATGCCGATCGCAAAGCAGGCACGGCCGGCCGTGATCGCGGGCACGACGGCTTTTTTCTGTTCTTCGTTGCCATAGCGCACGATCAGTGGACCGCTCTGGCGATCGGCGACCCAATGGAAGGCTGTTGGTGCACCGGCCACCAGGCATTCCTCGACCACCACATAACGCTCGAGTGCGCTGCGGCCGTGACCGCCGTATTCTTTCGGCAAGGTCATGCCTATCCAGCCCTGGGCGCCGAGCTTGGCCGAGAATTCGGCGTCGTAGGCTTCCCAACTGTGACTGCGTTTGACCACCGGCACATCGACCAGGGCTTCTTTCAGAAAGGCGCGCACTTCGCTACGCAGCGTTTCCAGCGCGGCCGGCAAGGCGGTCGGTTCGAAACGCAGTTTGTCTGCTACCGATGTCATGGGTGGTCCATCCTTACGCTCGTTTGCCCTGGACATATTCCCAGGCGCGCTCGGCAAAGCGCTCGACGATGTCGGTCGAGGTCGGCGCGTCGGAGCTGGCCGCCGTGCCGTCCTGCACGCGCTTGACGATGCCCTGGTAAATCGCCGCCAGGCGCCAGGCGGTATAGGCATTGTAGAAATTCATATGGGCGATTTCCGGGCGGCCGGTCAGTTCACAATAGCGCGCGATGTACTGCGCCTGGCTGGGAATGCCGAGCGCGGCCAGATCCAAGCCTTCGAGACTGGATACGCGCTCGTCGACCGCCGGGATCACCCACGGCGCCATGTGATAGCTGAAATCGCCGAGCGGGTCGCCCAGGGTCGACAACTCCCAGTCCAGTACCGCAATCACGCGCTGCTCGGTCGGATGCAGGATCATATTGTCCAGCCGGTAATCGCCGTGAATGATGCAGGTCTCGTCGGACGGCGGGATGTGCTTGGGCAACCAGGCGTTGAGTTCGTCCATGAGCGGAATCTTGTTGGTCTCGGAGGCCACATAGATCTTCGACCAGCGGTGGATCTGGCGCGCCATGTAGTCATTGGGCTTGCCGAAGCCTGCCAGTCCCACTTTTTTGTAATCGAGGCTCTGCAGCTGGGCGAGGGTCTGCACTGTGGCGTCGTAGATGGCGGCGCGTTCGGCCGGCGACTGGCCGGGCAGGGACAAGTCCCACAGGATGCGGCCTTCGACCATTTCCATGACATAGAAAATAGTGCCGACCACGCTCTCGTCTTCGCACAACGCATACGCGCGCGGCGCCGGGAAGCCGGCCCGGTGCAGAGCATCGATGACGCGGAACTCGCGATCAACTGCATGGGCGGAAGGCAGCAAGACACCTGGCGGCTTGCGTCGTAGTACGTATTTGCGCGCCGGATTGATGTGTTGATAGGTGGGGTTGGACTGGCCGCCCTTGAACTCGCGTACTTCGAGTGGCCCTGCGTAGCCCGCGACCTTGGCGACCATAAACTGCTCGAGCTTGGTGGGTTCGAAGGCGAGGTGCTGCTGCACGGCCTTGGTGCCGGAAAATTTCTCTTGTCGCGTACTCATCGTCTCATCTACTCCGCACCGGCGACGACGCCCTGGTCATGCAAGCGCCCGATCGCGGCGCTGTCCAGGCCGAGAACGTCCGCCAAGATTTCGTCAGTGTGCTGGCCAAGGCGCGGCGCGGCGCGCGGCGGCTGGCGTTCGATCTTGGAAAAATACATCGGCGTGCCACACACCGGATAGGTGCCGATGCCGGGTTGTTCGATGTTGGAAAAAATCGGGTTGTCGGCCGAGCAATCCGGATCGCTTTCAACCAGTTCGCGCATGGTCTGGTATTTGTCCCAGCAGATGCCGCATTGCTCGAAGACCTTGGCCAGTGTTGCGAAGGGCTGCGTGGCGAACCAGGGTTCGAGCAGCGCGCATAATTCGCGGCGCGCGCTAAACCTATCGCCTTCGTGGTCGAAGTCGAGACCGAGACGGCTGGCGAGCGCGCCCACTTCAGTGCTCAAGCCGCTGGCCTGCAACAAGCCCTGCCACTGCTTGGCGCTGACCGCGATGATCATCACGCGCTGGCCGTCGCTGGAAACGAAGTCGCGCCCGAAAGCACCGTAGAGATAATTGCCGTTGCGACCGCGGGTCTCGTGGTTGACATGCAATTCGCCGATGAAGCCGAGATTGCCGACCGCTGACAGTGCGACGTCGGCCAGCGCGAGCTTGATCTGCTGACCCTCGCCAGTCAGACGCCGATGACGCTCGGCGGCGAGCAAGTCGATAACGGCCAGATAGGCGGTGGCGATGTCCCACGCCGGCAGCACATGGTTGACCGGACGCCGGTCGTCCTCGGGTCCGGTCAAGTAAGGGAAGCCAACCTTGGCGTTGACGGTGTAGTCCAGCGCGCTAGCACCATGGCGATCGCCCACGATTTCGTGTTGGATGAGATCGGGGCGTTGCGCGCTCAAGGCTGCATAGGCCAACCAGCCACGGGCCGGCAAGTTGGTCGAGAAGATGCCGCCGTTTTCCCCCGGCGCGCAAATCAGCTCCGTCACCAGTTCGCGACCCACCGGTGAGCGGATATCAACCGCAATAGAGCGTTTGCCTTTGTTCATCTCGGCCCAGTAGATGCTGACATCGTCCTTGGTCACCGGCCAGCGGTGATAGTCGATGCCGCCACCGAGTTGATCGAAACGGATCACATCGGCGCCGAGTTGCGCGAGTGTCATGCCGCACATCGGCGCGGCGATGAAGGCCGACCCTTCGACGATGCGTAGTCCTT
>JANLSI010000148.1:0-4543 GCA_031362345.1 Pseudomonadota bacterium | reverse complement strand
CGCATGATCTTGCAAGGTGCGTGCGCAGGCCGCCGCTTCAAAGCGCGGAATAAAGACGTGCCGCCCGCCGATATGGGTGATGGCATAGACGTATAGCGCGTCGGCAATGTGAAACATCGGCGCGGCGTGCAGGTAGATGGTATCGGGCACCGCGCCGACCATGGTGATGTACTGCAATGTGTTGGCGACGTGATTGCCATGGCTCAGCATCACGCCCTTGGAGCGCCCGGTTGTGCCACCGGTGTAGAAGATGCCGGACAAGCTGTCGCGGCCGTTGGGGAACTCCTCTATCGCGCCGTGCCCGTCGATCAGCGCGTCGTGCAGGGCGTCGGCACCCGTCAGCCCAGCGTCGATGCAGATCAGGGTGAGCGGATGTTCGACCAAGGCGCGCAAAGCTTGCGCGAGATGCCAGAAGGCATGATCGATGAACAGCACACGCGTGCCGGAATCACTGAGGGAAAAAGCTATCTCAGGCGCCGACCAGCGGTAATTGATGGGCACGATCACGCCGCCCGCCCAGGGTACGGCGAAGAAAATTTCTAGATGGCGATCGGAATTCAGTGCGATCACGCCGACCCGTTCGCCAGGTGCTACGTGCAGTGCCTGTAAACCACCGGCGAGGCGCGCGACGCGTTCGACCAGTTGCGCCCAAGTGTGACGACGCTCGCCATCGACGGTCGCGATTTGATCGGGGATCTGCTGGCGATTGCGCAGCAGCGGTTGGGTGACGCGCATGATGACTAACTGCTTGGTGTTTGTGCGTGGCTGAGATCAGTTGACAGCACGACGCAGTTCGTCGAGCAGACGCTCGACCAGCTCACCGGCTGGCACGATGTCCTGGATGCGTTCGACCGATTCACCGGCATAGAGCGCCATCGCATCGAGATCGCCATCGAAGCTTTGCAGCGGTGGAATGACGGAATAGCGTTGCAGTAAGACGCGCTGTCCGCTCAGCAGCAGCTCGCCGACGGCTTGCTTTTCGCCCGGACGCTGCCCACTCGCGGGCCGGCCGGCGGCTTCCCATCGTTCGTAAGTGGTGTTGCGAATGACGCGATGGCGGGCGTTGGGCCAGCCGATGTCGAACAGCGTGGTCATGACTGTGTCGGCGGCGGCGGCCGCGACAATGCGTTGCTTATAGCCCTCGCAAGCAGCCGCTTCGAGACTCGCGACGAAGCGTGTGCCCAAGGACGCGGCCTGCGCACCCTGTGCCAACACGGCCGCGATGTCGGCGCCGGTGGCGATGCCGCCGGCGGCAATCACCGGCACCGCGCCCAGTACCTTCAGCGTCGCTTTGAGTGTCGATTCCAGCGGTGCGAGTGCTTTGACGTGACCGCCGGCTTCGAGCCCCTGCACGATGACCGCGTCGACACCGGCATCGGCCGCCGCCACCGCATCTTCGGGGCCACCACATTGAGCGACCACAAACATGTCGCGACGATGGGCGTCCTTCACATAGGGTTGGGCATCGCCCCAGAACAACACCAGCACCGGCACGCGCGCGTCAAAGCAGGCCTCGACGTCGCTGCCATCGGACAGCGGCAGAATGATATTGGCGCCAAAGGGTCGTGAGGTCAGTTCGCGCGTTTGCGCGATCCAAACGCTGATCAGGGCTCCGGGCGCACTGCCAGCGCCGAGTACACCGAAGCCGCCCGCTTCGCTCACCGCCGCGACCAGTTCCGGGCCGGCGAGTCCACCACCCATGCCAGCATTCCAGATGGGTAATTTGATATTGAGATGATCGAGCAGGGTGCGCATGGGGAGTCCTTCGCGGCGACCGCAGGTGACGGCGCCAGTGTCGACGCAATCTAGGTAATCGCCGCCTGCTTTGCAACGCTAGGCCCGCGAGGGCGTGATCAGCGTGCCACATGCCGGTGGTACCAAGAACAATTTCACGGGGGGGGTGTAGATACTGCCGCCGACGCCTGACAGTAGCGCAGGAACTCCTGCTCTGGAGAGGGCGGCAGGAATAAATAGCCCTGATAACGGTTGCAGTGCAGGCCCCTCAGGAAGTCGAGTTGCGCCGCAGTCTCGACACCTTCGGCGACGGTCTGCAGGCCGAGCTGCTGGCCCATCGCGACGATGGTTTGGCAGATGATTTCGTCGTTGCGATCGCTACCGATGTCGGCGATGAAGGAGCGATCGATCTTCAACTGATCGATGGGCAAGCGTTTGAGGTAGGACAGTGACGAATAGCCGACACCGAAGTCGTCGAGTGCGAACAGCGCGCCCAGTCGGCGTAGGCGATCCATGATCGCAATGGTGGCGTTGACGTCCTCAATGACCGTGCTTTCGGTGATTTCGAACACGATGCGCTGGGGCGGAATGCGATAGGCGGCCAACAGACGTTCAACGTCCTCCAGGAAAGTATCAGAGCGAAACTGCCGTGAGCTGACGTTGATCGCCAGTTCACCGATCTGGACCGTCGCCGCATCGAGCCAACGCCGGTAGGTGGCGAACGACGCCTCCAGTACCCAGCGACCGATGTCGATGATAAGGCCGCGATCCTCGGCTAGCGGAATGAACTCGGCCGGCGAGATCACGCCGCGCGTCGGGTGATGCCAGCGCAGCAAGACTTCGGCGCCACTGACGCGTCCCTCGCTGTCGACCTGGGGTTGAAACACGATGGCAAGTTGCGCGCGTTTGATGGCGGCGCGCAGATCGTTCTCAAGCAACAGCCGTTCCTGGGCGTTGTGCTCCATTTCGGGCTGAAAGAAACGCGTGACGTTACGGCCCGCAGCCTTGCCGCTGTACATCGCGGTATCGGCTTCCTTGAGCACGTCGTCGACGCCCTTGCCAGCGTCGGGGAAGAGTGTGATGCCGATGGTCGGCGTGACATGAAACTGATGATGATCGAACTGGTAGGGCTGGCCCAGGGACTCGTGAATCTTGTCGGCCACCAGTCGTGCCTGACGTGCCGCCTGCTCCATGTCCTGCGCTAGTTCTGGCAGCAATACCACGAACTCGTCGCCGCCGAGACGTGCCACCATATCGTCCTGGCGGGTGACGTTCTGCAGGCGGCTCGCCACCGCCTGTAGCAGTGCGTCGCCCACCGAATGGCCAAGCGTGTCATTGATACGCTTGAACTGATCCATGTCGATGAATAGCAGCGCTCCGCAGCTGCCGCGGCGCACGGCGGCACCCAGGCTGGCGTCGAGACGTTCGGCAAAATAGCGACGGTTGGGCAGGTTGGTCAGCGGGTCGTAGAGCGACAGGCGCTGCGCGTGTTCCTCGGCGCGCTTGCGTACCGAGATGTCATGAATGGCGCCGAGCAGCCCGATGATGGTGCCGGCACTATCGCGGATCGGCACTTTGATCAGATCCACCCAGCGCGCGTCGCCGAACGGCGTGATCAGTTCGGTTTCGTGGGCGACATGTGCCACTACACCGTCGAGCAAGGGCTGATCCTCGTCGATGAAACGTTTCGCCTGGGGCGCCCACCACAAGTCCTGATCGGTCTTGCCCAGCAATTCGTGCGGGTCGGATAGCCCCGCCAGTTCCGCAAACTGGCGGTTGCCACCGAGATAGCGGAACGCACGGTCCTGCCAGAAGATCGCCTGCGGCACGGTGTCGATAATCAGCTCGAGGAATTGTTGTGAACGCTCCAGCGCAGCCTGCGAATCCTTCAGTGCGGAAATGTCGGTAAAGGTGCCGAGCATGCGTTGTACACGGCCGTCGTTGTCCCAGCGCGTGGCGCGTCCGCGCACCAGCGTCCATTGATAGATCAGATCGCTGCCCAGCAAGCGCACTTCACAGGCAAAGTGGGGCGCTTCGCCGCGCAGGTAGTTGCGTAAGGTCGCACCCAACGCTGCGCGGTCGTCGGGGTGGACGCGCGAGGCCAGTGTGGTGCCAGTGCCGGTCGGTGCTGAGCCCGCTGCGTCGATGCCGCCGTAGCGGCTGCCGAAGATAGTCAGGCTATCGCTGTCGATTTCCCATTCCCACAGGCCCTGCTGGGCACCTTCCATGGCAGCGTTCAGACGCTGTTCGCTGGCACGCAGTTCGGCGTGGGTGCGCTCGCGTTCCAATTCGGTGACGGCGCGCGCGGCGAAGATGTCGATCACCGGCTGCACACGCTCGCGATCCACTACGGGGCTGGCGAACATCACGGTGAAGATGCCGATGATCTCCCCATCACTGGTGGTGAGGGGCTGACCGTAGTAGGCCTCGACCGCAAGCGCTTTCAGCATGGGGTCGGCGGGGTAACGTGCGGCGACGTCGTGGCCGACGAAACATCCGCCATCGGCTACCGTCGTCGCACCGGGCGTACCGGCGAGTGCATAGGTGAGGTTCTTGAAGGCCTCGTGACGGGGGTAATAGGCCGACAATGTCGCGGTGTCGTCAGCGTTGATGCGCGCCACGAAGGCATAGTCCGCGCCGGCCAGTTCGGCGGCGGCGCGGGTTACGGTATTGAGTAAGCGCGATTGCTTACCGCTGGTGAGCGCATTGGCGACCACCCGTAGCTGTTGCTCACTGGCGCGACGCACGGTGATGTCATCGTAGATGCCGAGCACGCCGATGATGGCGCCAGCGCTGTCTTGGATGGGTA
>JANLSI010000114.1:0-4318 GCA_031362345.1 Pseudomonadota bacterium | reverse complement strand
CCGACGGTCGCGGGCTGGAGTTATGGGCGCAGTTGGGTGACGCCCAGCCTGCTCATCGAGCGTGGCAACTTCGCGCTCGACGTGATGTTTGCCGACATCGAATTCATTCCCACCGATCGTTATCCGGAGTATGCCGCCGGTGACGAAATCCGCCAGGTTCATCGACGCATTCGTGCCGGCATGGAGATGACGGCCGCTACCGCACCGGTGGCCAAGGATGGCGGCATGGACATGATGGCGATGTCCAACCAGGTTGAGCACGCTGAGGAGTTCAATACTCGCTATGCCAGCTATCGTGGCTGGCAGATGGCCATCGAGCGGGTCAAACCGATTCCGCGCGACCTTGCACGCATTGAGTTGACACGCCTGGTCACCAGCAACGAACTCGCCACACCGGCGGCGGTGGTGGATTTTTTTGCGGCGCGCTTCCTGTCGGTACCGCTCGACGCGACGACCCGTCAGAAAATGATCGATGCGTTCACCGCTGATCTCGGCACCAGCGACGTACTGGCCGCTGCCACTTATATGGAAGACCCGCTGCGCGTGCTGCTGCACATGCTGCTGAGCCGCCCCGAGTATCAATTAGGGTGAGGAACGACATCATGATGAATCGCCGTCAATTGCTGGCCCGTCTCGCCGCCCTCGGCGGCGCGGGTCTGGTCGCCGGCGCTGTCCCGTCGATCTTCGAATCCGCGCTGGCCGCTGACGGCGGCAAAGACCGCATCCTGGTGGTGTTCGAAATGTCGGGCGGCAACGATGGCCTGAACTCCATCGTGCCCTATGCCGACGACACCTATTACAAGCTGCGTCCCCACATTGGTATCAAAAAGGACAAGCTGCTCAAGCTTGACGACCATTACGGCTTCAACCCCGGCCTGCTCGGCTTTCAACGTCTATGGAATGACGGTCGGCTCGCGATCGTGCATGGCGTCGGTTACCAACAACCGTCGTTTTCTCATTTCACCTCAATGGCCTATTGGCATACCGCGGCACCGAATTCTGGCGATGAATATGGCTGGTGCGGCCGGTTGGCGGATACCCTGGCGCCCACGCCGCTGCCGAACTTTCTGATCAATGTCGACACTACCCAGTCTCTAGCGGTACGCAGCCGCATCCACACGCCGGTGGTATTCGACGAGCCCGAGCGTTTTCAGCGGCTGGGGTTGAAACAAGAACGAGCCATGCTGGATTATGTCTCCAAGCCCATCGCCGGCAATGCCAGTCTCGATTATCTTGAGCAGGTGGCGCGCAGTGCCGACGAGGCTTCAGCCCTGGTGCGCGAGGCCTGGGCGAAATACAAAACGCCCATCGACTACGGCATCGCGCCCGCCCAGTTACCCAAGGTCGCCGCCTGCATCGCCGCCGGATTGCCGGCGCGCGTTTATTATCTGGCCTTTCGCAATAACGCCTTCGACACCCACGTGCAGCAACCGGATCTGCACCAACGCCTGCTGAGTTATGTGGCCGATGCCATTCATGGCTTTCAGCGCGATCTGGAACGCCTGGGCCAGGCCGACCGCGTGACCACCATGATCTTCTCCGAGTTCGGCCGACGCGCGCCCGAGAACACCAACCTCGGCACCGATCACGGCGCGGCCAACAATATGTTCATGGTCGGCACCCAGGTCCACGGTGGTCACTACGGCAAGCCCTCGTCTTTGAGTGAACTCGACGAGGGCGACAACTTGATCTACACCACGGACTTCCGTCGCGTGTATGCCACCGCGATAGACGGCTGGTTGCAGCCGGGCACCGCCAAGACCGTCTTAAAGGGTGAGTTCGAGACCCTGCCGATCTTCGTATGAGTGCGACGCCCGCCAAGCACGGCGCCGGTCCGGCGCGACGTTTGTTTATGTTGCCAGGCGCGGGCGCCGACCCACAATTCTGGCGGCCGCTGGGCGAACGGCTGCCGGCCCACTGGGAGAAGCGCTATTTCGGCTGGCCGGGACTAGGCCATCAAGCACCGTCGGCCGCCGTGCGGGGCTTCGATGATCTGGTGACGATGGTCGCCGCCGAGTTCGACCATCGACCGGTCGATCTGCTCGCACAATCCATGGGCGGTGCCATCGCACTGCGGCTTGCACTCGACTATCCGCAGCGTATTCGGCGCCTGGTACTGACCGTCACCGCTGGTGGTCTCGATGTCAGTGCACTGGGCGCGGCCGACTGGCGCGCTGACTATCGCCAGACCTACCCCCATGCGCAGCCTTGGATCATGGATATGCGGCCGGACTATCACGACGAACTACTCAAGGTCAGCCAGCCGACCTTGCTGTGTTGGGGCGATGCCGATCCCATCAGTCCGCTGGCGGTCGGCGAACGGCTGCTTGCGCTGCTACCCAACGCTCGACTGGTGACCGTGGCAGGCGGCAATCACGCCCTCGCCCACGAGCGCGCGGCGGAACTCGCCGAACTCGTAGCCGCGCACCTCGCTTAACGGTCGCACCGACCACCTCCCGATTCACTCCCGCAAAAGGAAACAGCACAGCATGAACATCTATGAAAAGCGCACCTATTCGGTGATCGTCGGCCAGATGCAGGAAGTGATCCGTGTCTATTCTGACGTCGGCTATCCGATGTTCGAGGCCGGCGGCTTCAGCAACAAGCTGGTCGGCTATTTCATCAGCGACACCGGGCCGTTGCACCAGTTGATTCACCTCTGGCGCTTCGACGACGACGCTGACCGCCGTGATTTCTGGCAGCGGCTATACCGCCATCCAGAGTTCCCAGGCTTCGCCAAGCAGATCCGCCCACTGATCTCTGCCCAGGAAAATCAGTTGCTGGTGTCGGCACCGTGGGGACCGCGTCCCTGAGGACGCGCTGCTAAATTGCGCACCATCACCTGCTTCCGTACCATGCTGTGAGACTCGTCACGCGCCCACCTTCACACCGGAGAGGTCCCATGGATTCCGATTCGCTCAAGGCGCTGCAGGCGCCGTTGAAAGATCACTATCGCTCACAACCAGACGCTGCGTTGATTACGCTACGCGCCGAATCCAATGGCATCGATGGTGTGGCCTGCAGTTTGTCGACTAGCAAGGGTATGGTCGAGGCCGGCTTGCATCCCGCCACCGGCGGCCCCGGTACCCAGGCCTGTTCGGGCGATATGTTGCTCGAAGCATTGGCGGCTTGCGCCGGCGTAACTTTGCAAGCTGTCGCCACCGCCTTCGGCGTTAAGCTCACCAAGTCGACGGTGCGCGCCGAGGGCGACCTCGATTTTCGCGGCACGCTGGGTGTGGCCAAGGACGCGCCCGTCGGCTTTCGCGATATCCGCCTGGTATTCGATATCGCCGGCGATGCGCCGGCCGAAACCTTGAAAAAGATAATCGCGACCAGCGAACGTTACTGTGTGGTGCTACAGACCATCCACCACTGCCCCAACATCACCGTCGAAGCGCACGTCGCCTGAGGACCACACCATGGCCGCCAACCCCAATACTCTCCACGTCACCCACCCGACTTTCAAATCCCTGTCCACCAGCACCGCCGCCGACTGGCAAGTGATCTGCGATGAACACCGCAGCTTCTTCGCCGGCCTGCCCGATCGCATCCTGACCCATCTGCGCCTGCTGGATTCGGACTACGGCGGCTTCCCGGTCGATCGCCTGCAGCACTCTTTGCAGACCGCCGAACTCGCCGCCGCTGCGGGCTGTGATGATGAATACGTGGTGTGCGCGCTGCTGCATGACATCGGTGACACCTTGGGCTCGGCCAATCATCCCGATGTTGCGGCGGCCATCCTCTATCCCTATGTGTCGCAAGCCAACCACTGGATGGTCCAGCACCACGGTATCTTCCAGGGTTACAACTTCTTTCACCATCTCGGCATGGACAGGAATATGCGCGATCAATATCGCGGCACGCCCTTCTATGACCAAGCTGAGGAATTCATCGCCAAGTATGATGACCTAGCGTTTGATGCCGACAAGCCGAAGCTGAGCCTGGACATCTTCGTGCCGATGGTGCGGCAAGTGTTCGAGAAGCCGATCAATACGATCTACAAGACGCTACGCTGAGTAGCGTCAAGGGTTCCTCACCACGGCCGCCGACTCTTCGCTGCCGGATGGGGTAGCTGCGCCCGCGCCGGTCGCCCGTCGAACAATTTCTCGCGCAGGCTGCCGGGACGATATTCGCGCTGCATGCGACCACGCTTCTGCAGCACCGGCACCACGCCGTCGATGAAATCTTCGCAGCTGCCGGGCAGGGTCGCGTGGGCGAGATTGAAGCCATCCACACCGGCCGCTATCCAGACTTCCAACTGGTCGGCTATCTGCTCCGGCGCGCCGACCAGCACCGGGCCCGCGCCGCCGATACCGAC
>JANLSI010000389.1:0-3195 GCA_031362345.1 Pseudomonadota bacterium | reverse complement strand
CGGCTGAGACCTGAATACGGAAGTTGTCGTCCGCCACCTCCGCAGCGAAATCGGCGATTTCGGCCGCACTGTAGGGGCAGGGCTGCCGCTCGTGCAGCGCCAGCAGGGACTCGTCGAGATGGCGTGGCGGCATATTGTCCTCGCGTGCAGCGAACATCACGCGCCGTGCGCGATCGACTTCGCGCACCACACTTACACAGTGGCGGCTGACCTCGGTGGTCAGCACACCCGTGATGTGCAATTCCGACACCACACCGAGCAGCAAGGTGTTGAGGCCCAGTGTGTCGGTATGGGTGAGCTCGGACAGATTGCCTATGCCCATCAGGATTTCGATGCCGGGGTAACGCTCGCGCAGCGCCGCGTAGCGCAACAGCGAGGGCGTGAACCCGTGGTGGATAGGGTCCAGCACAGGATCGGCGAAAAACGGCCGGCCGTGCTTACCATAGGTGTCGATGGTGCGATGCAAGTCGTCCATGTCACCCGGATGTTGGGCAATCAGGATCGGTATGCAGTGGCTGTCGGCCACCAGCTCGAGGCTACGGCCGGTCAGGCTGAAGACGTAGTCCGCGCCGGCGGCAATCGCGCGTTCAAGCTCGTGGCCGTCGAGCGAATCGACGCTGACCTTGAGGCCGGCTTCGTGCAGGGCAGCGATGCTGTCTTCGAGGTGGGGAAAGGGCGTCGACGGCAGACAACCGATGTCGATGACGTCGGCGCCGTCGGCGCGATAGCGCAGGGCATGGGCGAGGATGTCTTCAACCCTGGCGTGCGGCGCATGCACGATTTCGGCGAACAGCGTGACATCGGTCCGGCCAATCTCGCGGGGTTTGGCGCGGGTGCCGAAGTAGGCCGGCAGATCTTTCAATTCGTCGGGCCCGCGCTCGAAAGGCCGGCCAAAGTGGGCGCTAAGCGCGTCGAGGTCGCCGCGGCAACGGCCCGGCACAATGACCTTGTCGAAGCCGGCCACATCCTGCAGACGGCGCTTGAGCATGGCAGCCGTCAGCAAAGCGGCGACGTTGATGCCAGGCACGCGGATGTCGTAAGTGAATTGACGTGGTTCGAGCGAAGACAGGATGCGCGCCAGACTCTTCTGCGCAAGATGGCCGGTGATGAACAACAGATGTTGGCTCATGGCGGGCCGCCGGCTGGCCCTTGGTCGGCGCGGCGCGTGGCCATCCTGCAGCCGCGCAGTTGCGCCGGCCATCCTCTGCGCGCAACGGATTGCAGCGGCTCGCCGCTAAGGATCATCAGGGCCTGTGCGGAGCGCTGCGACATCAGTGCGATAGCAATTTTGGCGCGACCCTTGTTCCGGCTCGTTTACTGGTCTAGTTTCTGATCGAGAGAGGTATCAAGCTAAACCACTACGGAGGATCGTTTATGGCCGATTATGATCAGGCTACCGTCGACCGTCTGCTCGACGCAGACGACGGCTTTCGGCGTCTTTATAACAAGCATAGCGTTCTCAATGCAAAGGTCGATCAGGCGCAGGCCGGTAAGGCGCCGATGGGCGACACCCAACTCGAATTGCTCAAGAAGGAGAAGCTCCTGCTGCGCGACCGTATGCAGGCCATGATCAACGCGCAAAGTACGCGACCGCAGGCCTAAGCTCTTCGACCCCCGCAACTCCGGGCCCGCCCGGGGTTGCGCACGGTCCACCTTGCGACCCGCCAAACCGTTTTCTGTCTGTCAGCCTGCAGCGTTTCATGCGGCGCCCAAGTGCGCTAGCTTTGGCGCTTACTCCGAGTGCGTGCCGAGCCGGCGCGGCCGGATTCGTGGAGTGAGTGTCGCGATGGAATACCAATATCTCGAAGTGGCCGACGACAATGGTCTGCTCAAGGTCATGATCAACCGCCCGCACAAGCGCAACGCCTTGAGCCAGGGCGTGCTGGCCGAGTTGCGCCAGTGCTTTGAACGCGCCGCCAAACGTGACGACCTGTGCGCCGCGGTGCTGCGCGGCGCAGGCGAGCGCTGCTTCGCGGCTGGTGGTGATCTACAGGAATTCGATGCTATGCGCAGCACTGAACAGGCCGAGCGCATCGGCATCGATTCGAGCGCAGCGCTCGATGCCATCCGCCATTTCCCGGTGCCGGTGGTGGCGCTTCTTAATGGCGACGCGCTGGGCGGTGGCGCCGAACTGGCCGTGGCCTGCGACCTGCGCGTGGCCGCTGCCCATGTGCGTATCGGCTTCGTGCAGGGCACGCTTAACATCGCGCCGGCCTGGGGCGGCGGTACCGATCTCATGCGCCTGGTCGGGCCAGCCCAAGCCCTGCGCCTGCTATGTCGTGCCGATCTGGTCGCTGTCGAGGAGGCTTTGTCGCTGGGACTGATCCAGGGTCATTGCCCCGCCGCTGAGGATTTCGACATCTACGCTGAGCAGTTCCTCGCGCCCTTCCGTGAGCGCAAGCCGCAGGTCACACGCGCCTTCAAGGCGCTGGCCCGCGCCCAGCGTGAGGGCCTGGCCAGCGATGCCTTACGTCAACTTGAAATCGCGCAGCTGGTGTCGACTTGGTGCCATGCCGATCACTGGCAAGCCCACGATCGCGTGCTGGCACGCATCTCGCGCTGAGCAGCGACATCAAGCGTTCGGGCCTATACTCAGCGCCGTTATACGATCGACTCGCCGGAGGGGCAGTGAAACTGCAGCAGCTGCGCTATATCTGGGAGGTGGCCCGTCACGGCTTAAACGTGTCCGCTACCGCCGAGAGTCTCTACACGTCGCAACCCGGAGTCAGCAAACAGATCCGCCAGCTTGAGGACGAGCTCGGCGTGCAGGTCTTTCAGCGCAGTGGTAAGCATCTTACCGAGGTTACCAAGGCCGGCACCGCGATCATCGATGTCGCCGGGCGCATACTCGGCGAAGTGGAGAACATCCGCCGCATTGCCCAGGAAAACAGCGACAGCGGCCGTGGCAGCCTCTCGATCGCCACCACCCATACCCAGGCGCGCTATTCGCTGCCGCCGACGGTCGGCGAGTTCAAGCGCCGCTACCCGAAGGTGCGGCTGGCAATCGTGCAGGGCACGCCGCCGGCCATCGCCGGCATGGTGCTCGACGGCCAGGCCGACATCGCGGTGGCCACCGAATCGATCGACCACACGCCCGGCCTGATCGCCCTGCCCTGTTATCGCTGGCATCACGTGGTGGTGGTGCCGCTGAAGCACCCGTTGCTGGCCGAGGGCAATCTCTCGCTCAAGGCCCTG
>JANLSI010000043.1:0-2550 GCA_031362345.1 Pseudomonadota bacterium | reverse complement strand
TACCGTTGCGCGACGTCGTCGTTTATCCGCACATGGTCATTCCTTTGTTTGTCGGCCGCGAGAAGTCGATTCGTGCATTGGAACGCGCCATGGAAGATGTCAAGCAGATACTGCTCGTTGCGCAGAAGAGCGCGAGTGATGACAATCCACAGCCAGCCGACATTCACGCTGTCGGTACGGTGTCGAATATCCTGCAACTGCTGAAGTTGCCGGACGGCACGATCAAAGTACTGGTCGAAGGCGTGCAGAGGGCCCGTATCGCAGAATTCGTCGAAACTGACGATCTCTACGCAGCGCGTTGCGAAATGATCGACGCCGAGGAGGTCAGCGGTCGTGAAGCCGAGGTCCTGAGCCGCTCTCTGATGACACAGTTCGAGCAGTACGTGAAGCTCAACAAGAAGGTGCCGCCGGAGATCATCTCTTCGTTGTCCAGCATCGACGACCCATCGCGGCTCGCCGACACCATCGCTGCGCACATGGCGATCAAGATTCAGGACAAACAAGAGATCCTCGAAACCATCCCGCTGCGCGAGCGCCTCGAGCACCTGATCCATCTGATGGAGTCCGAAATCGATCTGTTACAGGTCGAAAAGCGGCTGCGTGGACGCGTCAAAAAGCAGATGGAGAAGAGCCAACGCGAGTACTACCTGAACGAGCAGATGAAGGCTATTCAGAATGAGCTCGGGCAGAGCGAAGACGGTGTCAACGAATTCGACGAGCTGACGAAGAAGATTGCGCGCGCAGGCATGCCCAAGGAGGCGCGGGAGAAGGCCGAGGTCGAGCTTAAGAAGCTGCGCATGATGTCACCCATGTCCGCCGAGGCGACCGTGGTGCGGAACTATTTAGATTGGATAGTCTCGGTGCCGTGGAAGAAGCGCTCGAAGACCAGCCGCGATCTGAACCGAGCTGAAGAAATCCTTGAGTCGGATCATTTTGGTCTCGAAAAGGTCAAAGAGCGCATCCTGGAACACCTTGCCGTCCTACAGCGGGTCAACAAGATGAAAGGCCCGATTCTGTGTTTGGTCGGACCGCCAGGCGTTGGTAAGACATCCTTGGGGCGTTCAATTGCCCGTGCCACCAACCGTAAGTTCGTGCGGATGTCACTTGGTGGCGTGCGCGACGAAGCCGAGATTCGCGGTCATCGTCGTACGTATGTTGGTTCGCTGCCGGGCAAGATCCTGCAGAACATGGCGAAAGTAGGTACACGTAATCCATTATTTCTGCTCGATGAAGTCGACAAGATGGCGATGGATTTCCGTGGCGATCCAGCTTCCGCGTTGCTGGAGGTATTGGATCCCGAGCAAAACAACTCTTTCAACGATCACTATCTGGAAGTCGACTATGACCTGTCCGAAGTGATGTTCATCACTACCGCCAATAGCCTGAATATCCCCGCGCCGTTGCTGGACCGCATGGAAGTGATCCGGATCTCCGGGTACACGGAAGACGAGAAGGTCAACATTGCGCAGAAATACTTGGTGCCGAAGCAGATTGAGAACGCAGGCTTAAAGACCGACGAGATCAAGATTTCGGAGGCCGCAATCCGCGATGTCGTTCGTTTTTACACGCGGGAGGCGGGCGTGCGCAATCTCGAACGTGAGATGGCGACAGTCTGCCGCAAAGTTGTTAAGAGCATTCTGCAGAAGCCGTCGACCAAGTCGATTGTGGTCACACCTAAGATTTTGGAAAAATTCCTGGGTGTGAAGAAATTCCGCTACGGCTTGGCCGAGGAAGAGGATCGTGTCGGACAAGTCACTGGCCTGGCCTGGACCGAAACCGGTGGCGATCTGCTCACCATTGAAGCCGTAGTCGTTCCAGGCAAGGGCAAAGAGATCTACACCGGCCGTCTTGGCGACGTGATGCAGGAGTCGATCAAGGCTGCCATGACCGTCGTGCGCAGCCGCGCTCGCTCGCTTGGAATCGCGCCGGATTTCTACGCAACTAATGACGTGCATTTCCATGTTCCCGAAGGCGCGACGCCTAAGGACGGTCCGAGTGCCGGCGTCGGCATGTGCACGGCGATGGTGTCCGCCTTGACCGGCATCCCGGTCAAGGCGAGTGTCGCTATGACTGGCGAGATCACTTTGCGTGGCGAAGTGTTACCGATCGGTGGCTTGAAGGAAAAACTCCTTGCTGCGTTACGCGGTGGTATGAAGCAGGTCGTGATACCGAAGGAGAATGAACGCGAGTTGAGCGAGATCCCGCCGAACATTCAACAAGAGCTCGACATAAAGCCGGTGCGGTGGATAGACGAGGTATTCGAGATTGCCTTGTTGCGCACGCCGGAGCCTTTACCGGTCGCGGAATTAGTGACGGCGGCGCCGTCGAAGGAAGCGTCGGCCGGCGAAGACGACGCAGACGTTTTGCGACGGCACTGAGGCTCTCGTCACACGCCGGGTCAACGTCAGATCTGGCTTGCTTGACGCACCTAGAGGTGCTTGGTATAACGGCCGCGCGCCCGCTGGGGTAAGCAATTCACCACATACAAGAAGCATCAGCGCGCAGCCCACCCGCCGCAGCTGAACACAATCACCGCGCAGGGATTAAAGG
>JANLSI010000032.1:0-3662 GCA_031362345.1 Pseudomonadota bacterium | reverse complement strand
GAACTCGGCCCCATCAGCGGCAGCATCAAATAGGCGCCTTCTTTGGCGCCCCACTTGCCGAAGGTCTGGCCGAGATCCTCGTTGTGCTGTTTCAGTCCCATGGCCGTCGCTGGGTCGAACAGGCCGCCGATACCGATGGTGCTATTGACCAGGAAACGTCCGGAATCCTGCGCGGTCTGGGTCATCTTGCCCTGCAGCAGGTCGTTGGCGATGGTGTTCAGATAACCGCTGTTATCGAAGAAATTCGTGATGCCGCTGCGCACCGGATCCGGGGTGTACTGCGCGTACTTCTTCGCGACGGGTTCGACGAAATTTTTGTCGAGGGTGTCGTTGAACGAATAGAACTTGCGATTTATGTTCTCGTAGGGGTCGCCATTATTTTTGGCGGCGTCAGTCGACGCGCAACCAGCGGTGGCAAGCAGGACGACGGTCGCAGCAAGCAGGCGCGACAATGCACTGAACTCAGTCATGTTGGAGGTTCCGCAGGCTTGGAAAGATCGGTAGGAATATTGCCACATTCGTTGTTGATCCGCACTACGGTCGACGCCTGTCCGCTTACGAACCCTTACTCATTTCAGCGCTCTTATTCTCCAGGCGGTTGATCAGGGAATCAAAGCCCTCGGTCTTGATAACGGCCGTGTAGTCGGCGCGCTTGAGCGACAGATCTGAAACGCCCTGAGCGACGACGTTCATGATGCGCCAGTGTTCGTTGCTTTGCCGCAACAAGTAATTGAGTGTCACCGGCTCGCCTTCGGTCGGACGCAGGGTGGTACGCACGATCAGCGCTTCGTGATCTGCTTCACTGCCCTCGGTCTGGAATTTCTCGCCTGAAAAGCTTGAGAAGTTACTGGCATAGGTCGCCACGCTGAGCTTCTTGAAGGCGCTCGTGAAGCGCGTCTTTTGATCGTCGCTGGCACTTTTCCAGTAGCGGCCGGTGACGATGCGGCAAATTGATTCGAAATCGAAACTACTCTCGATGACCGGCGCCAGCATTTCCTCGCGACCTTTCAAGCCGAGCTGGGCACCGCCATGCATGGCCATGAGCAGCGACTCGTGCAACTTTTCAACGACGGCCCGGGCCGCACCGTCGTCGAGGGCGCTGACCAGACTTGAAATCAGCAGTAATACGGTGGCTAGGGCAAGTTTCAGTGTCTTCATCTCGGTTTATCCTTTTGAACTGCGGAGCGCGCGCCGGGGCCGTGCAGGGCGGCAAACCGTGCGGTTCGTTGTGCTTGGGGTGCTCGCTATCCAGCCTTGGATAGATGGTGTCGACGGGCGTGGTTTCAAGCGCCTCGAAGCTTATCGTAGCTGCGGTTCTTCCAGCGGCTGCGTTCGCCCGACCAGTAACGCCAGGCCGAGGTCCAAGTCATGACCAGGAACAGGCAGGCGGCGACGCTCAAGCTCGCTATCCAGAAAGGATGGAGGCCGTAATAGCGCACCGTCGGTCGATAGGACCAGCTCATAGCGCCCAGAGCCACCAGTCCGACCACAACCGTTGCGGGTGCGCCGCTGAAAACACCAAGCAGCGGTACGACAAAACTCAGGCCCAGCATGAGCGTACAGATCACAAGCAACAGATTGGAATAGCGCAGCTGGGTGAAGGCGGTGCGGGCCACCATGTTCCAGATGTTGCTCAAGGTCTCGTAGGGACGAATGGCGCGCACCTCACGGCTCAAGCCCAGCCAGGTGCGTCCGCCGTGACGTTTGACTCGTTGTGCGAGCGCGCAATCGTCGATGATCGCCTCGCGCAGCGCTTCGAAGCCGCCAATGGCGTGCAGCATGTCAGTACGCAACAGTACACAGCCGCCGGCTGCGGCCGCGATCGGTGAGCGTGGTCGATTGGACAGCGCGAACGGATAAATGAGCTTGAAAAAATAAATGAAGGGCGGCAGCAGCAGCTTTTCCCAGGCGTTGCCCATAGGCAGACTCGCCATCACCGAAGCGAGCGCCAACCTATTGCTGGTCATCTGGCTCTTGAGGGCGCCGAGCGCGCCGGCGCCGAGTTCAATGTCGGCGTCGAGCAGCAATACGTAGGGTGTTTCGACCTCAGTCGAGGCTTGCTGCAGGGCCCACAGTTTGCCGCTCCATCCCGCCGGCAAGGGTGTGCCGGTAAGGATCTGAAGATTGGCTAGTCCGACGCTGCGCGCGACATCGCCGGTGCCGTCACTGCTCTGGTCGTCGACTACGACGATTTTGGCGATATTGCCCTGCAGTGCCAGCGCACGCAGGGTAGCGGCGATGCAGCTAGCCTCGTCGCGGGCGGGAATGAGTACAGAGATATCAGTCAGGCAGACTCGCTGCGCCTCTTTCGAAATCTCCAATCGTTCAGCGGTAGACCACGGTCGCCAGGGCAGTACCAGCAGTGTCAGCCACAGCAGGGCGGACAAGGCCGTCGCGGTCAAAAGCATGGGAGGCGTGTCAGCACGCGCCGCCGCGCGAGCGTACTCTACGCGGCCGCATGCTCAAGAACAGCTCAGGCGACGCGTTTGGCGCCGCAGCTGGCGCCGGATTCGCCCGACGCCACCAGTCGCGGCTTGCTGGCTGACGCTTGTTCGTAGGTAAACGGTAGCTCAGGCGCCATCGGGCCGTCGATGCGCGGCCCAAACAGGGCGACGCGCGCAGCTTTCAGAGGATGGGCGAAGGTATCGTCGACGGCCGTCATCTCGTAGCCGCAATGCATCATGCAGTTGTCGCACTTGGGGTTGCGGCCAGTGCCGTACTTTTCCCACGGCGTATCGTCGATCAGCGATCGGTAGCTTGGCGCATAACCTTCACCAACCAGCAGGTAACAGGGCTTCTGCCAGCCGAACACGTTACGCGTCACTGCGCCCCAGGGGGTGCATTCGTAGGTCTGATTACCGGCCAGGAAGTCCAGGTACATCGACGATTGGTTGAAGCGCCACTTACGGCCCTTGCCGAGGCGGAAGATGTCGCGGAACAACTGCTTGCTGCGCTGGCGACCGAGGAATACGTCCTGTTGCGGAGCGCGCTCGTAGTTGTAGCCGGGCGCCATGGTCACTGCTTCCAGGCCGAGCACCATCATTTCGTCCATGAACTGCGCGACTTCCTCGGGCGTCTCGCCCTGGAATAAAGTGCAATTGGCGGTCACGCGGAAACCACGTGCCAGGGCCTTTTTGATGACCTCGATGCATTTGTCGTATACGCCGTCACGGCAAACCGACGCGTCGTGGCGAGCGCGGCCACCATCAAGGTGAATGGAAAAGGTCAGATAGGGATTAGGCTCGAACTCGTCCATCTTTTTATCGAGCAACAGTGCATTCGTGCACAGATAGACGAACTTCTTGCGCTCGATGAAACCTTGCGCGATGCGCACGATGTCTTTGTGGATAAGAGGCTCGCCACCAGCGATGGACACGACCGGCGCGCCGCACTCGTCGATTGAGCGCATGCAATCCTCGTAGGACAGTCGCTTGTCGAGGATTTCATCGGGATAGTCGATCTTGCCGCAGCCGGCGCAGGCAAGATTGCAACGGAACAAGGGTTCCAACATCAGCACCAGCGGATAACGCTTGATGCCCTTGAGCTTCTGCCCAAGGATATATCGACCGACGCGATACTGCTGAATGAGAGGAACGGACATGCTTAAACCCTATAAAGTAAATAGAAATTTCTTTTTGTGTTTCAAATGATTGCAGTTTGAA
>JANLSI010000020.1:0-2471 GCA_031362345.1 Pseudomonadota bacterium | reverse complement strand
GCGCCGAGCCACCGCGGGCCAAGGCGATAACCGGCGTGGGCGGCGTCGCCGGCTGCTATGTCGTCGCCATTGGCAATGCGCCAGGTGCGCACGATTACGCCCATATAGGGCCCGATGAAGGCGATCGTGGCGCCGAGGTAGAGCACCATGACGAGCGCGGTGCCGCTGTCGAATGCCATGGTCTTGCCCAGCAAGGAGGCGATGATCTGCGGCACGAATAGTGCGAACTGGGCGGCCAACGCCAGGCCCACCACGCGGGGGAAAGCGAGCATGAACAACTGCGTGCCGGCATCGAGCACGCGGCCGATGGATTGCGGTGCGGTCGGTAAACGATAGGTGTCGGTCATGAGCTCACGGTCTCCCTTTCAACTCATTGTATGACAGCCGGTTCGCGCGCCGCTTCGCCTGGGCCGCCTGATTTGCTCTAATCGAGGCCCACCACCTAGCGAGGAATCGCCATGACCCAGCCGCTTTATACCGTCCGCCAGCTTGCCTATGTCGTACGCGACCTCGATGCCGCGCTAGCCTATTGGACCGGCATGCTCAAGGTTGGACCCTTCTTTCGCATGGCCCATGCGCCACTTATGGATCAGCGCTTTTTCGGCAAGCCTTCCCATGTCGACATCTCGATTGCACTGGGCAACAGCGGCGATTTACAGATCGAACTCATCCAGCAACACAATGACGAGCCGTCGGTATACAAAGAGTTCCTCGATGCTGGTCGCGTCGGCGTGCATCACTTCGGCTTGATGCCGGTCGACTACGCGGCGACCTGCGCGCAGTACCGCGCCAATGGCCACGCTGCGGCCTTTGAGTGCACTATTGCCGGCGCTGGACTGACTTACTTCGATACCGTCGCGAGTGTCGGCCATTACATCGAACTGTGGGACAACCAGGACGTGTTCAAGAACATGTTCCTGTTAGTTGAAGATGCGGCCAAAGCTTGGGACGGCAGCAATCCGGTGCGTGCCTTTCCGCTGTGAGCGCCGGCCACGCCGGCGCAGCGGCGCGCGGCTCGCATCGATTGACGGTCATCATCGTGCTCGCGCTGGTCGTCGGCAGCGCGACGGGCTATGCCGTACACCAATTCCTGCCAGCCCACGCGGCGGCTTTCGCCGAGCGTGCGGCGCTGCTGCCCTTGGTGTTCCTGCGACTGATCAAGATGATCATCGCGCCGCTGGTGTTTGCGACCTTGACCGTCGGCATCGGCCGCATGGGCGATGTGGTGACAGTCGGACGGGTTGGCGGCAAGGCCTTGGCCTGGTTTGTATTCGCCTCGCTGATCTCGCTGACCTTAGGACTGATACTCGTGACCTGGTTCGAGCCCGGCAAGGTCATGCATCTCACGCCACCGGCTGAGATTTCGAGTGGGGTGGAAGCAAGCGCGCTGTCGCTGAAGGGCTTCATCGAACACACCATCCCGGCCAGTGTGGTTGATGCGATGGCGAAGAACGAGATCCTGCAAATCGTCATATTCGCGGTGTTCTTCGGCACTGCCATGGCCGCGCTCGGGGAACGCACACGCTTGCTCGCCGACGTGCTGGATGTGGTTGGTCATGTGATGTTGAAAGTCACTTCCTACGTGATGCTGCTGGCGCCGCTGGCAGTGTTCGGCGCGCTGGCCAGCACAGTGGCCAAGGAAGGGCTGCATATCATGGCGGTGTATGGCGTTTTCATGGCGGAGTTCTACGCCGGCCTGCTGGTGCTGTGGACGGTGCTGATTGGACTCGGCGCGCTGTTCCTCGGGCCGCGCGTGCTACGCCTCATGCGGCGCCTGCGCGAGCCGCTGCTGCTGGCCTTTTCAACGGCGAGTTCGGAAGCGGCCTATCCCAAGACACTCGAAGAGCTAGAACGCTTCGGCGCCAGCAATCGCATCGCCAGCTTCGTATTGCCGCTGGGCTATTCCTTCAACCTCGACGGTTCGATGATGTATTGCACCTTCGCGGTGATGTTCATCGCACAGGTCTATGGCATCGAGCTCGCGCTCAGTCAGCAGATAGCGATGCTTGCCATCCTGATGCTGACATCGAAGGGTATTGCCGGGGTGCCGCGTGCGTCCCTGGTGGTGATCGCGGCGACGCTGGCGCAATTCCATATTCCCGAAGCAGGCTTGTTGTTGCTCTTAGGCATCGATCATTTTCTCGACATGGGGCGTTCGGCGACTAATGTCATCGGCAACAGTATCGCGACTGCCCTGGTGTCGAAATGGGAAGGGGAGTTGGGCGCGGACAAGGGTTAAGCCCACGCCGGTGCGCACAATAGCGGTGTGTCCTCAATCAAACACCGCAAACAATTCCTCGAAGGCCTGCATCTGCCCGCCCTTGACGGCACTCGGCACCAGAATCGGCGTCTTCACGCCAGCCTCAACCCAGCGCTGCACTTCTTCTCGCACCCGCGACGGCGGGCCAGCGATGGTGGTGTCGTCTAACCATTGATCCGACAGCGCGTGGCCAACTTGATCGAGACGCTGC
>JANLSI010000013.1:0-4231 GCA_031362345.1 Pseudomonadota bacterium | reverse complement strand
ACCGGCACCTTGGACAACACCGATGTGTTCTTCAAACTGATGCAGGCGGCCGTCGGCGGTGCGAGCAACTGAGTGAATAACTGAGTGATCGAACTTGGCAGGAATCCATCATCATGATTAAGCAATATCTCAATAGCGCGGCCCTGGCCCTGGCTGTCGCTACCACGCTGCCGGCTGCGGCTAGCAGCTTTGTGCTCAACTTCGACGGTCTTGCCGATGGCGCCAACGCCAATGGCGATGCCGTGGCGGTCGCCCATAACGTCACGTTTCACGAAGCGCAGTTCGTGCCAGACCTGGACGAATTTGGCGATGCCATCGCTGGCAGCGAGAAGTGGCAGCCCGTGCTCGCGGGCGCACCGATCATGGCGCGCGACCCGAGCACTTTCGCGGGTGGCGTCTACGGCCCGGCACCGTCCGGCACCAACGCCCTCGATGTGCGCGACGCACCGGTCTTGATGAGCTTCGCGACACCCCTCGACCTGGCGCAGTTCTCCTTCACCCTGGATCGCAGCACCTTGGGGAATCCGTTCGTGGTCGAGGTGTTGTTGCTCGGCGTCGACAAGCAGGTGCTGGCAAGTATTGCGACTGTGCAGAGCGTGTCCGGTTATAGCGGCGTGCTCGCGACGCCGGTGTTTGGCGTGAAGGAAATACTGCTCAGCACGACGGCCTACTACGACGACATCTCGGTGTCGGCTGTGCCGCTGCCGGCGCCGGTCGCCATGCTCGGCGCGGCCGTGATATCGCTGGCCGCGGCTAGACGTCGCCGCGTGGATTGAGACGTCGCGCGCCATGCACAATACCGGCGCGGCGTGCCGGCCGCTGGGATACCGGGCCGCTTGCGGGTAAATTACGCGCACGCATCCTGCGTACAAACCAAGGAGTGCCTCGATGGGCGCAACCACTCTACTTTACGATGAGCGCGTGACCACACTGCCGGGCGCCGAGGTCAGCGGCGAGGCACTGTGGCTGAACGCCGCCGATCTGCACACCGCGACCGGCTGGAAGCTCGAAACCGAAGGCCTGTGTCGTGGTGACGCCTGCGTGCGCGTTGACCCGGCTTGGCGCGATGGTGCCGGGCGCATTGATCTCAACGCGTTTGCCCGCCACCTGGGTCAACCGATCACCCGCGACGACAGCGCCTGGGCGTTCGGCGCCAGCGTGAACACGCGGCACGACGCCTTGTTTTCCCTGACGGCGCCCGATTTCACCCTGCCCGATCTCGATGGCGTCATGCATGCGCTGTCTGATTATCGCGGCAAGAAAATCTTTCTCCATTCCTGGGGCTCTTACTGAGGCTGTAGTTTTGACCTGTCCGTGTGGCAGGCAATCTATGTCGAGTTGAAGGACCAGGGGCTGGAGATCATCGCGGTTGCTTTCGACACGGCCGGCAAAGCGGCCGTCGAGGCCAAGATCCGCGCTGCCGACTACAAGGAAAGGCCCGCCGTGCTGGCACGCCTGATGGGTTGGTCGGACGAACTATGGGCCAGGCAGGCGCCACCGACCTATCCCTGTCTGATCGACGAAGGCCACGTCGTCGCTGAACTCTACGGCATGCGTAACGTGCCCCAGGCGGTGTGGATAGACGAGCAAGGTCGCATCGTGCGTCCGAGCGAGTCGGCGGGTACCTATGACATGGTGCCGCATATGGATCGCGCCACCTTCGAAGTGCCGGATGAGGCTGCGGCCCTCGGTGTCACCGTGCGCAACACCTACATCGAGGCGCTACGGGATTGGGTCAAGCACGGTGCGGCAAGTCGTTATGTGTTGCCGCCGGATGAGATCCGTCGGCGACTGCGCGGGCCGCGCGCCGACGATGTGCTGGCGGCAAATCATGTGCGCCTTGGGCGTTATCTCTATAGCCAGGGCGCGCTCGCGCGCGCCAAGCACCATTTCAATGAAGCGGTGCGTCTGTGTCCGGAGAGTTGGAACTATCGACGTCAGGCGATGATGCTCGACCCTGAGCGGGTCGGTGAGCTGAACGGCGGGCCGGATTTCTTCGCCGCCTTCGATGCCAACCGACATCTGCCCTACTACCCGGTGGCGGACTTCGGTACTAGCGACGCGTAGCGGCCAGGCTTGCAGTGATGGAGTGCGTGCGCCTTGCGCGCAGGGCGCACGTTCCAGCGCGGCATTCAGAACGTCGCCGCAATCTGCTGGCGGGGTCGAAGCTCCAGGCCAGCTCAGCATTTCGCCATCGAAACGCGGTAGCGTCAGCGCCCATAAATTCAGACGCTCGACCTGGTCGCCGGGATGCGTGGCTTGATAGGCGTTAAGAAAAATTTCCGCGATGGCACTCGAATGGGAATGCGCTGCGCGTGGGGATGGTTCGATGTACAACAGTGTCGCCATGATTTGGGTTCCTTGTTTTTTGCAACGAGTGGATAGGCACCAGCGTGGCGAGCCGCGACGCGATGAATCAAGGTCGTGTCGCGGCGATCGTCCAGTCGTAAGGCATGAACTTCACGGGATAATCGAGCGGCACGGGTGTGTCGCGGTAGCGATTGACGTAATCGCTCAGCGTAGCTGCATGGGTCGGCACGAAATCTTCGGTGTAGAACTTCAGGATCGCGCTCAGGTAGACCTTACGCTCCTGATCGTCGACCCGCACGTGACGCACATCGTTCATGAACTTGCGTGCCTCGGCGTCCAATTCTTTGTCGATCCCCTGCGTCGAGAATGGTGTCCTGGCTAGCGTCGGGCAGCTGACCGCGCTGCAGTTCAGCGCAAAATGCACGCGTGGATCGCCGAGTGGGCGGATGATGTCGTTCTCGTAGGAATACTGCGACATCCTGCGCCGCCCGATCGTGTACTTCGTCAAATAGAAGAAGCGGATTTTGCGCAGTCCGGCATGGGTCTCTGGCTAACCACCTGCGATGACGCCGAACATCGACAGGGCGTTGTAACTATTGACGTAGTGCGCGAGGCGGGCGCGGGGGTCGGGCCAGGCCGCAGCATCGGTGGTGGCCAGCCACGTCACATAGGTCTCGAGATCGGTGGGCGCGCGGGCTAAGGCACGAAAATCGACATGGCCCTGGGCGTTGACGTACGTTGCGAGTACCCGCGCCCAGGCTGACTCGGCGGCGGCCGGGGTAGGCGCGGTGACCGTAGGCGGCACCGGTACCAGTGTGCTGCATCCAGCGAGTACCAGCACCGCACTCAAAATCACACTGCGGCAGACAGCGGCCCCCATCTGTTCAAATCTTCGGCGTGGAGCGAAGGTAGGCGGCCAGCGCAGCTCGCGCCCGGCCCCGCATCCACTTGAGTGGGAAAACGGCGACCGTGCGGCCGCTACTGTCACCGCGAGGTGGACGTAGTGGATCCCAGCGTTCCACACCTCGGGGCGTGACAAGATCGAGTGACGCGAACACGAAGCTGTCGCGCTTGGCGTTGTGCACGCACATCGAGAGCGGGCCTTGCGGTGGCCACCATGAACACGCAGGCGTGGGCGCGCTCGCGCTCGATGTGTTGTGCGTCCATAAAGTTGTGCACGAAGAATGAAAGCTTATGTACCCTGCCGCGCGCTGCGACTAGGTCGCGTCGCGCCCGCCAGGCGAATCCAGCCAAGGCCTTCAGTGTGGGCCACCATAGATCCGGGTGGCGGCACAGCAAAGCTGCTATAGCCTTGCGTGCCGCCCGTCGATGGGTGCGCGGGAAGCTGGTGTCGCCAAGGTGCGTAAGCACTTTCGCGGTGAGCGTGCGGTCGACGTTGACATCGTGAACCGTATCGCCGACCACCAGCGATAGCGCGTAGCGGTTGCAATGTGGATGCCCTACCGCGAGTGCATCGAAGTCGAGGTGGGCGCCTGTCCCTAGTCGAATTTGCGTGATGGTCGTATCGGCCGAGATGATCTGATCGCGCTCGTGCAGTACACCGCGACCGGTCGCGGCCTGCAAGAGGTTGCAACGCTGGGTGATCTCAAAGGACACGCAACCCGTCGCCCAACGCCGGCCGCCCGCCTGGGCCGGGGTGGAGCACCCGCTGTCGAGTAGCTGCTGGCGCAAACGTGTCTTGCGCTGGCCAGGTGCCGGCAACGCCGTGAATGGTAGCCAGCTCGCGACCTCGGCGGCACTCAAGATCGCGGGCTGGGCAGACCGCTCGCCATTCGATCCCATTGCTCGGGCCACGGCGCAGCCGGGCGAATGTGAAGCATTGCCGGATGAGGCTGCGCAGGCGCCTAAACTACAGTGATTAAGGGCGGCTCGTGCTTGGCGCTGAGTGCCTCAAGGGTAT
>JANLSI010000370.1:0-7239 GCA_031362345.1 Pseudomonadota bacterium | reverse complement strand
CATCCACCACCAGGTTGGCGCCGGTCATGAAACTCGCCGCCGGGCTCGCCACGAAGACCACCGCGTTGGCCACTTCGGCCGGTGTGCCCATGCGTCCCATCGGGTTGTGGGCCAGTGCTGCTGCGTAGATCGCCGGCATGTCGCGCTTGCGCGTACCCCACACGCCGTCGTCGAAGTAGATAGTGCCCGGTGAGACGGTGTTGGCGTGGATATTCTGCGGTGCGAGCTGGGTGGCGAGATTGGACATGTAGTTGATTACCGCCGCCTTGACCGCGTTGTAGGCGCGCGGTCCGCCGAAGGCTTCGAGCGCGGCGGTAGAAGACACGGCGACTATCGATGCGGCCTTGGATTTCTCCAGATGGGGCATGGCGGACTCGACGGTGCGCACGGTGCCGAGTACGTCGATTTCCAAGCCCGCGCGCCAACTGTCTTCGCCGGGCGCACCCGCCAAGGCGCTGACATTGGCGACCACGATATCGATACCGCCGAGTTGCTGGGCGCTGGCGGCGACCCAGGCATCGACCGCCGCGCGACTCGCGACATCGGCAACACCGCCGCAGACTTGGACGCCGGCACCGCCGAGTTTCATTAACTCGCCGACTGCGCTTGCCACTTCCTCGGCCTGGCGCGCGCAGATTGCGACGGCACAGCCTTCTTTGACCAATTGTTCGGCGATGGCGCGGCCGATACCGCGAGTCGCACCGGTGACGATGGCACGTTTGCCTGTGAGTCCCAGATCCATAGTGCTCCCCTGATTATTCGTATCGTTGATGGCTAGCCGGACAGCCGCAGTGCCCGCGAATATAGCGAGGTCGAGGTCGCGATACGAGGCACAGCGCGGGTAGTGAAGAGACACAGTGCTATAGTTCGGCGCGTTTTGCGCAGTGGCGCCCGGCCGCTGGCTAGAGGATAAGGAACAGCATGAAAACCACTAAACTCGGTCAACTCGAAGTCTCCGTCATCGGGCTCGGCTGCATGAGCATGTCGCAGTCCTACGGCGAGGCTGACCCGGCGGAGTCGCAGCGCACCTTGCATCGCGCCCTCGATCTGGGGGTGAGTTTTCTCGATACCGCCAACGCCTACGGTTTCGGGCACAACGAAGAACTGCTCGGCCGTGTGCTGGGCGCGCGACGCCATCAGTTCAAACTGGCCACTAAGTTCGGCATCGTCAAGTTTGCCGATGGCCGGCGGGGTGTGGACGGCCACCCAGACCGTGTGGCGGCGCGCTGCGAAGAGAGTCTGCAACGTCTCAAGACCGACTATATCGATCTCTACTACCTGCATCGTCTCGATCCGGTTGTGCCGATCGAGGACACCGTCGGCGCCATGGCTGAGCTGGTGAAAGCAGGCAAGGTCGGTCATCTCGGACTCTCGGAGATTTCCTCCAAGACCCTGCGACGCGCCCACGCCGTGCATCCGATCGCAGCGGTGCAATCGGAATATTCGCTGTGGACGCGCGGTCCGGAAGCCCATGTGTTACCCGCCTGTCGTGAGCTCGGCATTGGCTTCGTGCCCTTCAGTCCGGTCGGGCGGGCGATGCTGACCGGCCGCATCAATGATTGCGACAACTGGCCCAAGACCGATCTGCGCGCCGACATGCCACGCTTCCTGGGGGACAATTTCAAGATCAATCGCGCGCTGGTCACGCGGCTCGAAGCCTTCGCGGCCGCACGCGGTCACAGCGCGGCACAAGTGTCCCTGGCCTGGCTTATCGCCCAGGGCGCGGGCGTCGCGCCGATTCCTGGCACCAAGCATGTCGCGTTTCTAGAAGAAGACGTGGGCGGCGCCGAGGTCCACCTGAGCGCCGCCGATGTCGATTTCCTCAAACAGTTATTCGCGCCGGAAAAGGTCGCGGGTAATCGCTACCCGCCGGCGCTCGCGGCCTCGATCGACAGTGACTGAAAGTGTGTTCGTCGCGATTGCAACAGCCCTGCGGTGGGCGTGACGGGCATGGCTATACTGTCGGCCGCAATCCAGCGCGCGACGTCAAGTGGTCATGAGTAAACATCGCATCGCGGTCATCCCCGGCGACGGCATCGGCACAGAAGTCATGCCCGAAGGAATTCGCGTGCTGGACACTGCTGGGCGGCGCTTCGGCATTGAATGGCAGTGGGACTGGTTCGATTTCTCGAGCTGCGACTATTACGCGCGCCACGGCAAGATGTTGCCGGATAACTGGTGCGAGATGCTGGCCGGCTATGACGCGATTTATTTCGGTGCGGTGGGCTGGCCGGAGGCGGTCCCGGATCACATCTCCCTGTGGGGCTCGCTGCTGTTATTTCGTCGCGAATTCGATCAATACGTGAATCTGCGCCCGGTGCGCCTGCTGCCCGGCATCAAGAGCCCGCTGGCTGAGCGCCTGCCGGGCGACATCGATTTCCTCGTGGTACGTGAGAATACCGAAGGCGAATACACCAATGTCGGCGGGCGCTTGTTTGCCGGTACCGAGCGCGAGGTGGTGATCCAGGAAACGGTCATGACGCGCGTGGGCGTCGACCGCATCCTTAAATACGCCTTTGAACTCGCGTCAAAGCGACCCGCCCGGCATGTGACCTCGGCCACCAAGTCCAATGGCCTGTTCATCAGCATGCCCTACTGGGACGAGCGCGTGGCGGCGATGGCGGCGAACTATCCGGCCATCAAGGTCGACAAATTCCACATCGACATTTTGACTGCGCATTTCGTACTGCATCCCGATTGGTTCGATGTGGTGGTGGCGAGCAATCTGTTCGGCGATATTCTCTCGGACCTCGGGCCGGCCTGTACCGGTACGATCGGCGTTGCGCCCTCGGGCAACATCAATCCCGAGCGTCGCTATCCGAGCTTGTTTGAGCCGGTGCACGGCTCGGCGCCGGATATCGCCGGCCAGGGCATTGCCAATCCCATCGGCCAGATCTGGTGTGGGGCGATGATGCTCGATCATCTTGGCCATGCTGCAGCCGGCGCCGCAGTGTTGGCGGCGATAGAAGACGTATTGCGTGCTGGGCCGGGCCAGGCGCCGTTGACCCGCGACATTGGTGGCCGCGGTACCACCGCCGAACTTGGAGCTGCGATCGCGCTAGCCCTCGCCGCCCGATGAGATTGCGCTGGTGCGGTGACGCACTGGCAAGGTTCAGATAAGACAAGAGGCGCACCATGGTCATCGATCCGAAAACTTCCGATCCGTACAACATCTATAAGCTCCTGATCGGCTCCATCCTGCCGCGGCCCATCGCCTTCGTCTCGACCATGGGCGCCGATGGCATCTACAACCTCGCGCCGTTCAGCTTTTTCACGGCGGTCAGTGCCAACCCACCGGCGATCGCTTTCGCCCCGTTACTGAGCATGGACGGCAAGCGCAAGGACACCCTCATCAATGCCGAGCGACTGGGCGAGTTTGTAGTCAACGTGGTGTCGGAAGACATCGTGCGTCCGATGAATGAAACCTCGGCAGATTTCCCGCCGGAAATAGACGAGTTCGAAGTGTCGGGCCTGACGCCTATCCCTAGCGATGTGGTGGCGGTGCCGCGCGTCAAGGAATCGCACATCGCCATGGAGTGCAAGCTGCGTCAGATAGTCGAGATGAGTAGTTTGCCGATGGGTGGTTCGCTGGTGATCGGTGAAGTGGTGCGTTTCCACGTTGACGAAGACTACTTCAACGATTTTCGTATCGATGTTGACAAGCTGCGGCCGGTCGGCCGCCTGGCGGGCTTCAGCTACACCCGCACCACCGATCGCTTCGAACTGGTAAGACCGGGCGCAGCTACCACTAAGCCACTGCGCTGAGGCGCCCGCCGCGGCACGTCAGTCGGCGCTCACGGCATTGGATTCATGGGCCAGGTCCGGTTCGCCGCAATGGGCGAGGATGTACGCGCGCGCGCCATCGCGCAGGACCAGGGCCTGGGTCCAAACCTCGGTCTGCGCGTGGCTCGTGAGCGGAGCCCCGGCAAGCACCGCGATGCGGCCGTGGCGCACGAACCATGACCCGGCGCGCAGTATTGAGCGCGTGCCGCGCAGCGCGACCGGGATCAGCGGCACGCCGGCCTGCGCGGCGACCGTGAAGGCGCCCATATGAAAGGGCAGTAGCCCCGGCATGCGCTTGACCGTGCCTTCTGGAAACATCACCAACAACTCGCCCGCCGTCAGCGCCCGCGCCGCGACGCGCATACTGGCCACGCCGCCGGCGCCATCTAAGCGTTCGACGAACAGCACGCCCAGGCGTGCCAGCGCGCGCCCCAAGACGGCAGACTCGCGTAATTCGGCCTTGGCCAGAAAGCGCGGTTGCCGTGGCAGCACGGCCAGCAACAGCATGCCGTCCAGATAGCTCTGATGATTGACCACCAGCACGCCGGCTGCGCCGACGGCTGGTAACTCGCGCAATCCTTCATGGTGCAGGGGCGTTGCAGTCAGCGTTGCCAGCGTCCGGGCCAGTCCGCGCACGCCACGCCACACTAAGCGCGTGGGCAATGGCAGCGTCGCGAGCAGCCAGGCCGCGCTAGCGAGCGGCACGAACACGCTCCAACTATAAATCGAGAACAGCCAGGCCCGGCTATTGCGCCACCCGCGCTCAAGTTGCGGGCGCACGCCGGCCAGTGCAAGACGGCCGATCTGCAGCCACACCGCGCTGGCCGTCGCGCCGATGCGGCCCTGTTCGTAGAGCGCGCGGCAGGCGCTGCGCCGAATCTTGCCGCTGGAAGTGCGCAGTACAGTATTGGGCGGCGCCAGCACCACCACTTCCGGCGGGGTGGCGATCAAATCGGCTGCCAGGCGCTTGATCGCCACTTCCAGCGCGGCGCGTGATGCCGGCGTGCGCTTGCGGGTTTCGGCCAATACCACCACGCGCTCGGTACCACTGCTCGGATCGGCCGAGCCGAACACGGCGACGTGGCCTCGGCGGATGCCCTCCAGCGCGCCGATGGCGTCTTCCAGTTCGGCCGGGTAGATGTTGCGTCCGGCGCGGATGATGATGTCCTTCTCGCGGCCGGTCAGATACAGCTCGCCGGCCACCAGATAGCCGCGATCGCCGCTCTCCAGCCAACCGTCGGCGCTGCGCAGGCGTGCGGTCTCCTCGGGATTGTCCCAATAGCCGCAAGCTGCGGACGGACCGCGAAACTGCACGCGACCATCGTGCCTGTCGGGCAGTTCGCGGCGTGCCGCGTCGACTACCCGGATCTCGTGACGCGCTAGCGGCAGGCCGCAAGCGACGATGCTGCGCGTACGCTCGTCGGGCAGGCCAGCCGCTGCGATTTCAGCGCGGCCCTCGCGCGCCAATCGTTCGCGATCGACGACCTCGACGCGCGGACCGCGACCAAGCGGCGTGAAGGCCAGACCCACCGCGCATTCCGCCAGCCCATAGACCGGCAGCATGGTTTCGCGCCGGAAGCCGTAGGGTGCGAAGCGCGTACAAAAGGCCTCCATGGTCTTGACGCTGATGGCCTCGGCACCATTGAGCGCGAGACGCCAGCTACTGAGATCCAGGCCGTCCAGATCGCGATCTGCGATGCGCGACACGCATAGCTCAAAGGCAAAATTGGGTGCCGCTGACAAGCTGCCGCGATAGCGATGCACGGCCCACAACCAGCGCTGCGGGCGAGCCAGGAAGCTTAGCGGTGACATGCTCACGAGCGGCACACCATGGTAGAGACTGCCGAGCCACGCACCGATCAAACCCATGTCGTGGTACAGCGGTAGCCAGCTGACGAACACATCATCAGGCGTGACCGCGAGGCCCTGACCATCGGCGCGGATATTGGCGAGCAGATTGGCGTGGGACAGCACCACGCCCTTCGGCTCGCCGGTGCTGCCCGAGGTGTACTGGAGTAACGCGATGGCCGCCGGTGGCGGCGCGGCACGTTCGAAATGGCTACCGTCGGCACTCAATTCCTCGACCGTGGTGACCACACCGAGGCTGGCAACCGCCGCCGTCAGTAAGCGCGCAACCCGCAGCGCGTCGGCGCTGGTGATCAAGACCGCAGCCTGGCAGTTGGCCAGAATGCGGCCCTGGCGGCGCAGGTGATCTTCGAGCTGTGCGCGACGCACCGGTGGATAGATGGGTACCGGTACGCCGCCGGCCAGCAGCACGCCATAGAAGGCAAAGAAGTAATCCGTGCCGCTGGGCAGCATCAAGGCCACCCGCGCACCGACTTCCAGGCCACGCTGCTGCAGGCCGCTAGCGACCCGCGCCGCGCCATCCCACAGCGCGCGATAGTTCAACACTGGGCCATCGTCGCTATCGTCGAAGAACTGGATATGGGTGCGCGCGCCGTTGCGCTCGACATGCCAGGCCAGCATCTCGACCAGGTTGTTAGCCTCTAGCGGTGGGCAAGGCAGGCCATCGTCCCGCTGTGGCGCAGCGCCGCGCGACGCGAGCTTGAGATCGGTCACGCCCGTAGCGGCCGCCAGGGCCAACAACAGATCGCGCGGCGTGTCGGCTTCGAACAGGCGTTCGTCGGCCAGGCTGTGGCCAAAGCGGCGTTCGATGCGGATGCCAAGTTCAACCCGCGCCAGGCTGTCGATGGCCAGATCCCGCGCCAGCGAACTATCGAGTCCAGCGGTGGCCAGTCCGTGGTGGCCGCGATGCAGTTCGCCGGCCACCGCGTTTACTAGCGCGAGTAGTTCGCGTTCCAGATCGGCGTGGGGTGTATTGGCGGTGGAGACGATTTTGGCGCTCATCGTCGCCACTATACCGAGTCACCTCGCGACGGTGCGAATCGTGACGCGAACTGCGCGCTCAAGGGTTCTTGGCAGCCGCCGCTAGCGCTCAAGCAAGGCGAGCTTTGCAATGCAATGCGTGATCGATTCAGGTCACGTGCTCGCCGCTACGCATGCGGTGTGTTTCACACTGCGGCATATGCACACTCGCGCGCGGGCCGGGGCTCGCTATCATGGAACAAGAAAACGGAGAGCGGCAGCCGCGCTCCGTAGGAAGAAAGTGCGCATGGCGGGCTCGGTATCATCCTGGCATTCGAAATTCGGCTGGTGCGCACTGGCTGCGGGCCTGGTGTGGCTGGGCGGTTGCGCGATAGTCGCTGCGCCTGCGAGTACGACGGCGGGCGCGCTTATCGAACAGCACGCCAATGAAGACATCGAGACGCGCGCCAAGCGGGTGTTCGTCTACGAGAGCCGCGTGGCCGACGCCTTGCTCGACCGTTACCCCTTACGCGAGGATTTCACCGCCGCCGACCCGGCCTTGGTCACGGCCGAGGCCCACATGACTGAAGCCTGTGGCGCACTGACCCGTGCCGTGCTGCGCCATCTCGA
>JANLSI010000039.1:0-4965 GCA_031362345.1 Pseudomonadota bacterium | reverse complement strand
GGCGCGCTGCTCGCCGCGTCACCCGGCACCGGCCGCCTGGACGAGCGCGCCGCGTTGGCCTCGCACGCGGCGCAAGCGCATGTGGCGCAGGGCCAGTTCGAGCCCGCCAGGCGGCAATTCCAGGCCGAGCTGCTGCTACGCAAGCAGCTCCTCGCCGCAGCGCCGGAGCGACATGAACTTCAGCGTGACCTCTCGCTGTGCCATTCACGGCTCGGCGATGTGCTGCTGGCGCTCGGCCAGCGCGCTGCCGCACTGGCCGAGCACCGCGCCGACCTGACCCTCGCACGCCGTCTGGCTGCAGCGCTGCCGCACGAGGCGCGTGTTCAGCGCGAGTTGTCGGTGAGCCTGAACAAAGTCGCCGACATTCTGGCCGGTGGCGGCGACGTGCGCGACGCGCTGGAGCTGTACCGGGAGGCCCTCTCGATCCGGCAACACTTGCTGAAGGCCACGCCGACCGACCCGGAACGCCAATACGACGTTTCGGTGAGCCACAGCCGGATCGGCGAAGCCTGGGTCGGGCTGGGCGACAGCGGGGCGGCGCTGCGAAGTTTCGAGCGTGCGTTGGCGCTGCGCGAGCGCCTGGCGGAAAACGAGCCGGCGAATCTGCGGTGGAAGAAGGCCCTCGCCGTGATCCACAACCGCAGGGGCGATGCGTTGATGGCGCTCGACGATTCCGAATACCGCCGCCCGTTCGATTGGACTCGCCCAGGGCGCATTGGAAGACGCCCTGGCCTACGCCCAACAGCGTCAGCAGTTCGGTCGGCCGATATCGGAATTCCAGGATCTGCGCTTCAAACTGGCGCGCATGGCGACCGACATCGAAGCGGCGCGCCAGCTCTTGTACTACGTCTGCGATCGCATCGATGGCGGCGAGCGTTGCGACAAAGAAGCCTCGATGGTCAAGTATTTCGCCAGTGAGATGGCCGAGCGCGTGACCAGCGACGCACTACAGATCCTGGGCGGCGCCGGTTATACCAAGCTCTATGCCGTCGAGCGTTACTGGCGCGACGCGCGCCTGACCAAGATTTTCGAAGGCACGTCGGAAATCCAATTACGCATCATTTCCGACAACCTGCTCGGCAAGGCCGAGCGCTGAGACCGCTATGACCGAACCCACTCCTCTACGCGGCGTGTTGGATGGCATGGTCGTGCTCGACCTGACCCAGGTGCTTGCCGGACCTTATTGCACGATGGTGCTGGCTGATCACGGTGCCGATGTGATCAAGATTGAGCCACCTGGCGGCGACGTCTCGCGCAGCCTGGGACTCTTCCACGAAAACGATACCGAGAAGCGTCACGCCGGTTACTTCCACAGCATCAACCGCAACAAGCGCAGCATCGTGCTCGACCTCAAGGATGCTGGTGACGTCGAGACCTTTCGCATCATGGCGCGGACGGCCGACGTGGTGGTGGAGAATTATCGTGTCGGCGTGATGGATCGCTTGGGCTTGTCCTATGAATCCCTGCGCGCTGAGAATCCGCGCCTGGTCTATGCCGCCGTGCGCGGTTTCGGCGATCCGCGTACCGGTCACAGTCCCTATGCGCAGTGGCCGGCCTTCGACATCATCGCGCAGGCCATGGGCGGTTTCATGAGCATCACCGGGCCGGGGCCGGGCATACCACTGAAATCGGGCCCCGGCATCGGCGACATTGTGCCCGGCATCATGTGCGCTTTTGGCATAGTCGCCGCAGTGCGGCTGGCCGAGCGGCGCGGCCAGGGGCAGTTTCTTGATGTCGCGATGTACGACGCCATTCTGGCCATCTGCGAACGTGTGGTGCACCAGCATTCGGTCGGCGGCCTGGTGCCCCAGGCCGAAGGCAACGAGCATCCACTGGTCAATCCGTTCTCGATCTATCCGGTCACCGATGGCTGGGTCGCGCTCGGTTGTCCGATCGAGGCGCAATGGCGCGAGCTCGCGCGTCTCATCGAACGCGAAGACCTGCTCGCTGACCCGACCTTGCAGAGCAACGCCGACCGTGTGCACCAGCGCGAGCGGGTGCGCACCGCCATCGAAGCCTGGACCAGCACCCGTAGCAAATCCGAAGTTGCCGAGGTGCTCGGTGGTCGCGTGCCCTGCGGCCCGGTTAACGATGTCGCCGATATCTTCGCCGACCCCCACATCGCCGCGCGGGACATGATCGCCGAAGTCGAGATCGCGGAGATCGGCCAGCGCCTGCAGGTGGCCGGCGTGCCGGTACATTTTGCCGACACCCCCGGTTCGGTGCGGGTCGCCGGGCCGGGCTTGGATGCGCATCGTGCCGAGATCCTGCGCCAGTTCGGTATGTAATTCTGTTCTCTTCAATGTGGGTCCGACTTCAGTCGGACATTCCTTTCCAGAGCGCCCATCGGCGGCGCCGATTAAACCAGGGGAGAATTGCCATGAAACTCGGTGTCTTCAGTTTCAACACCGAATATTCCATCCGTGCCGACGATCTGGCGATCGCGGCTGAAGAGCGCGGCTTCGAGTCGCTGTGGTTTCCAGAACACACGCACATTCCGGCCAGCCGGCTGACCGAGTGGCCAGGCAAGGGGCCATTGCCGCGCGAATACGTGCATATGTCCGACCCCTTCGTGAGCGCGGCGGCGGCAGCGGTGGTGACCAAGACCATCAAGCTCGGCACCGGTATTTGTCTCATCATCGAACACGACCCGTTGGCGCTGGCCAAGACGGTGGTGACGGTCGATCAGCTTTCCAACGGTCGTTTCCTGTTTGGCGTTGGCGCCGGCTGGAATCGCGAAGAAATGGAAAACCACGGCACGGCCTACGACCAGCGCTGGAAGGTATTGGAGGAACGGGTTAAAGCCATGAAGGCGCTGTGGACCCAGGAGGAGGCGAGCTTCCATGGCGACCACGTCAATTTCGACAAGGTCTGGTCCTATCCCAAGCCGGTGCAGCGCCCCCACCCGCCAGTCATACTCGGCACCTTCGGATCAAGCTGGGGACGCAAGCGTGTCGCTGAATTCGGTGACGGCTGGATTCCGATCGATCTATTCCATGGCAGCCTGAAAGACGACATCGACGACCTCCACAAGCGTCTGCGCGACAACGGTCGCGAGCCGTCCGAGGTGCCGATTTCGATGTTCGATATCTTCGCGACCAAGGAAGACGATCTGAAGCGTTTTGCCGACCTCGGCAGCATCGAGCGCGCCATCCCGCGCTGTCCGACCGAGGACAAAGATACTGTGCTACGCTGGCTCGACCGCTACGCTGAGATCGGGCGCCGCATCGGCGCGATCTAGATCCGGCGCGAGCCACACCCAATGCCATAAACATCTGTCGTGCTGCCCATCACGGGCAGCAGCAGGCGCCAGCCTGTTCGTGAGACGACCTACAACCAGAGGAAAAAGACATGCTCAAGTTACATGGATTCGAAGTTAGTAATTACTACAACATGGTGAAGTTCGCGCTGCTGGAGAAGGGCCTCAAGTTCGAGGCCGTCGCCGCCATGCCCAGCCAGGAGAGCGAATACAAGTCCAAGAGCCCGATGGGTAAGGTGCCATGCCTGGAAACCGACAAGGGCTTTCTGTCGGAAACCAATGTCATGCTCGAGTATCTTGAGAAGACCACGCCCAGCCCGTCCTTGATGCCGGCCGATCCGTTCGCCGCCGCCAAGGTGCGTGAAGTGATGAAGGTGCTGGAGCTCTACGTAGAACTGCCGGCGCGCCGTCACTACGCTGAACTGTTCTTCGCTGGTCCGCGCGACCAAGCGGCCTTCGACGAAGCCAAGCCGGTGCTGGAGAACGGTGTCAACGCACTGAAGGCGCTGTGTTCGTTCAAACCTTTCCTGTGTGGCAACTTCAGCCTGGCCGACGTCATGGCGGCGCATACCTTCATCTATGCCGCGCCGGTGGCCCAGGCTATTTATGGTTGGGATATCGTCGCTGCCGTGCCCGGCCTGCAGGCCGCGCTGGACGCCACCAATGCCCGCACCGCAGGTGCGACGGTCATGGCCGATCAGCAGGCTGCCTTGAAGGCCTTCCAGGAACAGGCCAAGGGCTGATGAGACGGGCGCGTGCCGGCTAAGTCACGCGTCCTTTGCCCCTGTGGATCTGACTGAAGTCGGATCCATAGGGGACAAATTTCGAAACATAGGAGCCACCATGACCAGCTCACTGTTACTCCCCGTCGATCGCATTCGCGAACGACAGAACGCTGAACCCGAATTAAAAATAGCGGCGCGCTTGTGGTATTGCGACCTGCGCTTCAAGATTGGCGAAGAGCTGTATTTCATGCATGTCGAGAACGGTCGCGTCGATAGTTTCAATTACGGCACCCATGGCTTCGATCCCTACACCATCAATATCGGTGGTCCGGTCGAAGTGTGGGAGCAGATGCTGGTCGCCAAGCCCAAGCCCTTCTTTCACGACTGGTTCGCGGCTTCTTTCCACCACCCCTTCGAGTTCGGCGGCGACCTCGAATCGGCCTACGCCTATTACTACGCGCTGCGTCGCATTCACGCCCTGATGGGCGAATGTGTACGCGAGCAGCGCCAGGCGGCATGAGAGGGTTCAGCCATGGCACGTTATTCACAAATTACCGGGCGCTATCTGTATCTCGATCTCGATGGGGTTGAGTATCGGGTTTATCTCGAAGAAGCGGGGCAGGGCATTCCGCTGGTCTGTCAGCACACCGCAGGCGCGGACGGTCGGCAGTTTCGCCATTTGCTGGAAGATCCGGAAATCACTGCGCGCTTTCGCGTGATCGCAGCCGACCTGCCCTATCACGGCAAGTCGCTGCCGCCGCAATCGGTGCACTGGTGGAAGCAGGAGTACCAGCTGACAAAAAGTTTCTTCATGGCTTTCCAGGTCGAGCTCGCCCACGCGCTGCGCCTCGACCGGCCGGTGTTCATGGGCTGTTCCATGGGCGGGCAGTTGGCCGTGGAACTGGCGATCGAGAGGAGCACAGAATTTCGCGCGGTGATCGGGCTGGAATCGGGCTTAAGCCGCGCGCGCATGGCGGCGAG
>JANLSI010000785.1:0-12119 GCA_031362345.1 Pseudomonadota bacterium | reverse complement strand
GGGCTTGTCTTATCGCGCCGCTGGCGTCGACATCGAGGCCGGCGAGGAACTGGTGAGACGCATCGCGCCCGGCGCGCACGCCACCCGCCGCAGCGGCGTAATCGGCGGCCTCGGTGGCTTCGGCGGCTTGTTCGATCTACGCGCCAGCGGTTATCGCGATCCGATTCTGGTGGCTGGCACCGACGGCGTCGGCACCAAGCTGCTGCTCGCCATTGAAACCGGTCGCCACGACAGCATCGGCATCGACCTGGTCGCGATGTGTGTCAACGACGTGGTGGTGCAGGGCGCCGAGCCGCTGTTGTTCCTCGATTATTTCGCGACCGGCGCGCTGTCTGTTGAGACCGGTGCGGCGGTGGTAAACGGCGTCGCGCGTGGCTGTCAGCAAGCGGGCTGCGCCCTGCTCGGCGGCGAGACTGCCGAAATGCCCGGCATGTATGCCCATAAACACTACGACCTGGCCGGCTTCTGCGTAGGCGCGGTCGAACGCGAACGCCTGATCGATGGCAGCAAGGTGCGGGCCGGCGATGTGCTGTTGGGCCTCGCCTCCAGCGGCGTGCATGCCAATGGCTATTCCCTGGTGCGCGCGATCCTGACGCGCGGCAGCCATCCACTAGCCGCGCCCTTCGGCGCTGGCACCCTGGCCGACGCCCTGCTCATGCCGACCCGCATTTATGTCAAACCGCTGTTACAGGCGCTGGCCACAGTCGAGGTCCACGCCCTGGCCCACATCACCGGTGGTGGCCTGACGGAAAACATTCCGCGCGTGATCCCCGCTGGCTTGTCGGTGCGCATTGATCTTACTAGCTGGCGCCTGCCGGCCTTGTTCGTCTGGCTGCGCGATGCCGGCCACGTCGCAACCGCCGAGATGTTGAAGACCTTTAACTGCGGTATCGGCATGGTGGTGGTGGTCGCGCCTGAGAACGTCGACGCCATTAGCGGTGTACTGAGCGCCGCCGGCGAGCAGGTGTGGCGGATAGGCGAGGTGGTGGCGGGCGGTCAGGGGGTGAGTTACGCCGGCAGCCTGGGCTGAGCGCGTTCTCAGCCAGCACCCCGCCTAGTTTAGATGCGCTTCCACCGCCGTCAGAAAGCCGCGCAGGATCTGCACCTCGCTGTCGACCAGGCTCGCGCGGCTCAGCAAGCGACGCAGGCGCCGGTCGAGCAACTTCGGCTTTTCGGGCTTCATGAAACCGACCGCCGTCATCACCCGCAGACAGTGACGCTGTAGCTCGGCGACATCCGCGGCGCTCGCGGTGGCATCGCTCAAGACCCGGTGGCGACTCACCGGCGGCCGCAGGTTCGGTGCCGCGACGTAGAGCTCATAAGCCACCACTTGCACCGCCTGAGCGAGATTGAGCGAGCTGAATGCGGCCACGGTTGGGATCTCGATCAGGCGCTGGCAGAGGTCGAGATCGGTGTTGCTCAGACCGCTACGCTCGGGTCCGAACACCAGCGCCACCCGTTGCTCTGCGCTGGCGACGATTTCTGCCGCCGCCGCGCGCGGACTTAAAGTCGGCCAGTCGATGCGCCGGTCGCGGGCACTGGTGGCGTAGACCAGTTCAACCCCGACCAAGGCCTGCGCCAAGGAGCCATGTACCTGCGCCGTGGTGAGTAGATCGTCGGCGCCGACCGCCAGGGCAGTGGCCTCAGCATGGGGATAGCGTTCGGGTGCCACCAGGTGCAATTGCGACAAGCCCATCGCCTTCATGGCGCGCGCGGTGGCGCCGATATTGCCGGGATGAGAGGTGCTGACCAGTACCACACGCACGCGCGCATCGAGCGCACTGGCGCATTTGACGGGTTCAATCTCGCTGTTGGCCACGGTCTGACACCGACTATCGGTTAGAATCCTTGGCATTCTAATCGCCGGATCGCGCCATGCATCCCATGCTCAATATTGCCATCCGCGCAGCGCGCCGCGCCGGCACCATCATCGTGCGCGGCCAGCAACGGCTATACGAAGTCCAAATTACGCGCAAAGGTCATCAGGACTACGTCACCCAGATCGACAAAGACGCCGAAGCGGCGATCATCGACACCCTCTACACCGCCTTTCCCGATCACCAGATTATCGCCGAGGAATCGGGCACCCTCGGCCGCGACTCCGACTATGTGTGGATAGTCGACCCACTCGACGGCACCCTCAACTTCATGCACGGCTATCAGCACTTCGCGGTGTCGATCGCGCTTGCGGTGCGCGGCCGTGTCGAACAAGGCGTGGTCTACGACCCGGTGCGCGACGAACTGTTCACCGCCTCGCGCGGTGTCGGTGCGCAGTTGAACGGCCATCGACTGCGCGTGAGCAAAATACAGCATCTGGAAGAAGCCCTGCTCGCGACCGGCTTCCCGGTGCGACGCAAGGCCCATATCAAACCTTTCCTGGCGTCCTTCACCACGGTGCTGGAGCGCTGTGCCGACGTGCGCCGTGCCGGCGCTGCGGCGCTGGATCTCGCCCATGTCGCCTGCGGACGTCTGGATGGCTTCTGGGAATTCGGTCTGCAGCCGTGGGACATCGCCGCCGGCGTGCTGTTGGTGTTGGAAGCGGGTGGCCTGGTTGGCGACCCCGATGGGGGCGAGCAGTATATGGACCGGGGCGATATCGTGGCGGGCAACACCAAAGTCTTTCGCCAGCTGCTAGTCGCGTTGGCGAGCCGCGAAGGCGGCCGTGCCGCCGAAGCACGCTGAGTCGAGGGCTTTGCGATGGCCACGGTCAGCATCATCCTGCCAGCCAAGAACGAAGCCCTGAATCTCGAACGCCTGCTGCCGACCCTGCGCGCCGCGCAGCCGGATGCCGAAATCATCGTGGTCGACGACGGCAGCAGCGACAACACGGTCGCGCTATGCGCCGCAGCCGGCGTGCGTTGCATCTCCCATCCCTATTCGATGGGCAATGGCGCGGCCATCAAGACCGGCGCGCGCCAGGCCAAGCACGACGTCCTAATGTTCATGGACGCCGACGGCCAACACGATCCGGGCGCCATCCAGGCCCTGCTCGACAAGCTCGACGAAGGCTACGAAATGGCCGTAGGCGCGCGCACCGGGGCTTCCCATGCGTCCTTGCATCGTCGCATCGCGAACTCTCTCTATAACCAATTAGCCAGCTATATGGCAGGCCAGAAGGTGCTGGATCTCACCTCGGGCTTCCGCGCCGCGCGACGCCGTCATTTCCTGCGCTTTCTGTATTTGCTGCCGAACGGCTTCTCCTATCCAACCACCAGCACCATGGCTTTCTTCCGCTCCGGTTTACCCATCGCCTATGTGCCGATCTGCGCGGGGCGACGCGGTGGGCGCAGCCATATTCGTTTGTTCGAAGACGGCCTGCGATTTTTCATGATCATCCTGAAGGTCGGCGCGCTGTTCTCCCCGATGCGGCTGTTCCTGCCGGTCAGCGCGCTGATTTTCGCGACCGGCATGCTGTACTACCTGTACACCTTCGTGACCTTTCATCGCTTCACGAATATGTCGGCGCTGCTGATCACGACCTCGGTCTCGACCTTCATGATCGGCATCGTTGCCGAACTGGTGTCGGCGCTGCATTACAAGGAAGCAGATTTCGAACGGCGCCTCGCGCGCCGCCCAGCGTCGGACGAAGATTGAGCGGTGTGGCAGCGCGTCCGCTCAGGGCGCTTGCAGTCGTGCTTCGAGACCTGCCTCCATCGCCGTGTAGTCTTCGCGCTGACGGCGGGCCAGCGCGCGCGCGCTATCGAGCAGCGCACGTGCGCCATGTCGGTCGCCGGCATCAAGCGCGATTTCGGCGCCTAGATAACGGGGAAACGGATCGCGCGGCGCGATGATGGCCGCCGTGGTGGCGGCCGCAGCGGCCTTCGCCAGTTCGCCACCTTGCTGGCGCAATTGCGCGGAAACGATATACAGAAGCAAACGCGAGTTGGTCGACAAGGGCCGATCGCGAATCGCCTCGATGGTACGCGCCACCCCCTCGGCATCCACCACGCAGGGGCCATCCTGCGCCTGGCGTGCCAGCCACAACAGGATCTCGACGGTCATATCATCGGGGCGCGGCGCGGCAGCGGCGACGCGCAGGGCGGCCCAGGTCTGTCCCGCCTGCCCGTCGCGCAGACAGGCAAGCCGTAGGCGATGCAATTGCCCTGCACTATCACTTGGCGCGCCAAGCACGCGCTCGGCGGCCCGCAGGTCACCGCGCCCGAGCAACCACTCGACGAGGGTGGCGCGGGCGCGCAGCGAGCGCGGGTGAGAGTGCAGGAAAGAGGCGTAAAGCGCGCCTTCGTTGCCCCAGGTCGGCGTCATGCTGGCGGTCACCAGGCCATAGAGCAGTGCTAGGGTCGCGAGTAACAGTGTGCCGCGTCGCGCATCGAGCAGTTGCGCCGTGGCGGCGGCGAGCGCGAGGCAGATGCCGATCGCCGGCAGGTAATTGCGATGCTCGAACACCAGTTCCAATGCGAACACCGTCGATTCAAGGGCGTGTCCGACGAAGAAAAGCAGCACCCCGAAGGCCACCAACGGCGCGCGTCGGCGCCCGCGCCAGGCCGCCATGGCGAGCGCTAAGAGCGCCGCCAGTGCGGCTAGCGTCGCGACCTCGGGCGGCCAATAGGCGATCGCGACATCGTCGTGATAAAAACCGAACGCGGCACGCCGTGGCACGATTATCCAAGCGAGATAGCCGAGCACCACCCGTGCTTCGGTCAACACCCGTTCCAGCGGCCCGAAGTCCCGCAAGGCATAGGGCGCCGCCAAGGCGGTGGGCCAATGGCTCGCGAAATAGGCACCGGCTACCGCCAGCGGTAGCACCGTGATCGCGACCAGCACGGCGCGCAGCCAACGCGGGCGCGGCCAGCGTTCACCATCGAACACACAGACTTCTAGGGTGGCGAGAAAGAAAGGCGTCAGCAGTCCGATTTCCTTACTGAGCGCGGCCAGCGGCGTGCAGACTAAAACCGCCGTGGCGATCGCGAGCCGTGCGCGCGTAGTGTCAACGCCCGCCAGCCGGCCACGGGCGTACAGCAGCATCGCCAACAGACTGAACAAAGTCGTGAGCTGGGTCATGCGCTGCGTCAAATACATGACCGTGCTGACATTCAGGGGATGCAGTAGCCACAAGGCCGCACCACCGACGGCCAGCAGGCGCGCCGCTGACCCGCGTTGGTCGACGGCCCGCGCGAGGGTCGCGAACAAGGCATAGATCAGTCCGCCGTTCAGTACGTGCAAGGCCAGGTTGGTGGCTTTCCAAGCGCGCAAATCGTCACCGTGCAAGATCGCGTCGAGGATGAAACTCGCCATCGCCAGCGGCCGGCCGAGGGGGCCACTCGGGCTGAACAAAAAGCTGCGCCAATCGTGACCGCGCTGTGCGGCAGTCAGTAGCGGCGCGATGACGGTGCTGTCATCCAGCAGCAATGGCCCCGGCAGGGCCGGCACGTAAAGCAATATCGTCAGTAGGGATAGAGCGGCAAGCGCCGCGAGAGTGCGCCTATCGAAATCGCGCCCCTCAAGGTGCATGTTCGTCGGTCAACAGTCTGGCCAGACGCGCACGCAAGGGGCGCTGATTGAGCACGCTGGTCCAAGGCAGGGTGGCACGCACTTGCTGCGCTAGACGCCGCGCTTCGCGTGGCTCACCGGCACTGGCGCAGGCCTCGGCCAGACGCGTGCGCAAGCCGAGATCGGCGGGTCGCGCCGCGACCAGGTCGCGCAATACCGTAATCGCCGCCCTTGGGTCGGCGAGGATGCGCGCGTAAAACACCGCCAACCATTCCAGCAGCCGCTGGCGCGACGGTATCGACAGATCCTGACGCGCCAGCAGGGCGTCACTCAGGGCTTGCACCGTGGCGGTGTCCTTGCGGCAGTTGCGGTAGCCCTGGCAGATCACCAGCTCTTGGAACACGTCAATGCCGACGCTCTCGCGCGGCTCGGCCGCGATGGTCGGAATCAAACGCGCGACGGCCTCGCGATCACCGCGCTCGATGGCGGTCATGAGCAGGGCCGTAAGCGGCAGACTCTTGATCGGCGCCAGATCCGCCGCCCGTTCCAGCGCGGCGACGCCGGCGTGCAGTCGGGCCGGATCGCTGCCCGCCCCTTCGATGCGCAGGCGGCCGGCCTCGTACCACAGGCGCGGCGAGCGCGGGTGATGGGCGAGCTCGGTTTCGATCTGCAGCACCGGGTCGGCCCATAGTGAAGCGCGTAACGCGGTCACCGTCGCGAGTATTGCCAAGGCCAGCGCCGCGCAGATACGGCGTGCCGCCGGCCGCAACGCGAGCGTATCGGCGAGCGCCAGCACCAGCAGCGTAACGATACCCAGACCCGGCAGGTAATTGCGATGTTCGTGCATGAGTTCGAGCGGCACGACGCTGCCCTCAAGCAGGTGACCGACGAGAAACCAAGCCCAACCGAAGGCCAGGTAGGGCTGCCGCGCGCGTCGCATCACGACCAGCACCGACACCGCGAGCAAACTCAACACCGACAGCAAGGTCGAGATCGGCGCTAACCAGCCGCGCGAGAGCAGCAAGTCGTCGTGGAACAGGGCATAGGCGCCCGGCGCGGGCACGATCAGCAGGCGCAGATAAGCCCACATGACCCGCGCTTCGCTCCACAGCCGCTCGCCGAGGGTGAACTCGCGTCCGCCATAGCCGGGCGCGACGCTGTGCAGGTAATACCACGCGCCGCCGACGAACATCGTGGCCGCCGTGCAGGCGAGCGTGATACGGGCCCGGGTCGTCAAGGGCGCGCGTAGTGACGTCAGCACGTAGACTTCGATGAGCAGACCATAGAGCGGCAAAACCAAAGCCGTTTCCTTGCATAGCAGCGCGAGCACCACACACAGCGCCACCGTAAGCGGCCAGCGCGCCGGTATTCGCACGCCGCGCAGTTGCCGTAACCGTGCCCCGGTATACAGAGCTAGCGCCAGCAGGGCGAAGGTCGCCGACAAGGACGTCATACGCTGCACGACGTACAGCACTGCGGTTAGATTAATGGGGTGTAGCGCCCACACTGCGGCGATCAGCCAGGCGCAGGAGGCCGGCGCGTGGGGCGCGAGGTGCGGCAACCATAAACGCAACAGACCGAATACGAGCAGCGCGTTGAGCGCGTGGATGGCGAGATTAGTGAATTTGTAAGGGCCCGGCGTCAGGCCGGCGACACTGCGATTGGCAGCGAAACTCAACATCGCGAGCGGCCGCGCCAAGGGGCCGGTGCCGACCCCGGACATGGCCGCGTCCAGCAGCCCGTCCCAACTCAGCGTTTGAATATCGAGCGTGGGGTTGTCGACAATGGTGTGATAGTCGTCAAAGGCAAAGCCGCCACCCAGTCCGGGTAGATAGACCAGACCCACCAGCCCGATGAGCAGTAGCCCGGCCAGGGCGACCCCTCGATTCATGCGTCGTCCGTCAGTCCTGGCGGTTGTGGGTCAGGCAAAAAAAAAGCACGCTGCGCTTACCGCAGCGTGCTTGATCTTCAGACTAGATCAGTCTTACTTGCGGCAGGACGAAGGACGATACTTGCCTTCGAGGTTGCCACCGGTGCAATCCCACACGATTTTGCCGGCGTTGGTCCTCGGCGCCAGGGTGATGGTCTGTTTGGCAATGGTCTTGGTTGAGAAGGCCACGGTAATCAGGCCATTGGTGGTGATAGTGACGTTGTCGACTGAGTTACCCGAGATCTGCTCCGGTAGTGCCATACCAGCCGCAGTGTTGTCGGCTGGCAGGCTGCCGTTGGCGGAAAAGTATTCCGACACGGCGGTCTTACCGGCGCTGGCCAGCGACAGACCTTCCGTGACTTTTGCGCGGATGGTGTAGTCCTGGTAGGCCGGAATCGCGACCGCAGCCAGGATGCCGATGATCGCCACGACGATCATCAATTCGATAAGGGTAAAACCCTGCTGTTTCTGCATCTTCATCTGTCGTCTCTCCTCGAGAATTGCTATGAATCTTTCAGTTCGTCAATGAGCCGCTACGGCAGCCTTGAGGGCTCTTCGCCGGTGTAGCGCTGTTCGAGCCCGATTGCCTTGCGGGACCGAACTCGTGAACCCTGCGCAAGCAGCTTCCATGCCACCACCATAACTTCGGGCCAAACCCGTGTTTTTGCTATCCCTAGTGCGCAAGTACGGTGCTAGTCGGGCCGCTCTAGTTTCAATTTGGCGCTAGCTCAACGTCACAATGTGACAAAAATCGTCAGGTGCCGGGTCCCACTCAGCCGTCGATACTGAGCTTTTGCAAGCGGTAGCGCAGGGCGCGGAAGCTGATACCGAGCAGCTTGGCCGCCTTGGTCTTGTTCCAGCGCGTCTGTTCGAGGGCGGCCCGGATGCGGCTGCGCTCGACATCGTCGAGGTAATTCTGGAGCTCAGGATTGCTCGCGGTGCCGGCTGCCGGCCGCTGCCCTTCGGGCAGGCTTAGATCGGCGGCCTTGATCTGATCGAGTTCACACAGAGTCAGCGCGCGCTCAAGAATGTTCTCCAGTTCACGCACATTGCCGGGAAAGGCATAAGTGAGCAGCGCTTCGAGGGCCTCGTCGCTCAGGCACGGCACACAGACGCCGAATTCCAAGCTCTTCTTGGCGAGGAAATGCGCCACCAGCAGCGCAATATCATCGGCCCGCTCGCGCAGCGGCGGCACCTTGAGTTCGATGACATTGATGTGGTAATATAGGTCCTGACGGAATTCACCGCGCTCAACCAGCTCGTCGAGCTTCTTGTGTGTGGCGGACAGAATGCGGCAATCGACCGCGACCTCGACGTCGGCGCCGATCGGGCGCACGCGTTTTTCCTGGATGGCGCGCAGCAGCTTGACCTGCATGTGCAGGGGCAGCTCCGCCACTTCGTCGAGGAATAAAGTGCCACCATCGGCGGCCTGGAACAGGCCGGGTTTGTCGGCCACCGCGCCGGTGAAACTGCCCTTGCGGTGGCCGAACAACTCACTTTCCATCAGGTTGTCGGGAATGGCGCCACAATTGACCGGCACGAAGGCGGCGTGGGCACGCGCGCCCTGTTCGTGGATGAGGCGCGCTACCAGCTCCTTGCCAACACCTGATTCACCGCTGATATAGACCGGCGCCTGGCTACGGGCGAGCTTGGCAACGGTTTCACGCAGACGTTCGATAACGAATGAGCCGCCGATCAAGGCACGGGATTGCGCCGTTGGCGAACCCCGCAGGCGCAGCGCCTGGGTGATAAGGTTGCGCAGGTCCTTCAAATCGACCGGCTTGGTGACGAAGTCAAAGGCGCCGGATTTCAGCGCGATGATGGCCGACTCCATATTGCCATGGGCAGTGATGACAGCCACGGGCATGCCGGGGTGGCGGCGTGCGATCTCCGCTACCAGGTCGAGTCCATTGCCGTCAGGCAGGCGCATGTCAGTCAGACACAAGTCGAAGTTCTCTTGACGCAGCAAGGTCAGCGCGTCGGCGATGTTGGCCGCCGGGCAGGCCTGTACGCCCATGCGGCCAAGCGTAATGCCGAGCAATTCGCGGATATCCGGTTCGTCATCGACGATCAGCGCACGTCTGTCGCTCATACCTCTCCAATCCTTTGTTGTCGCCCAGGGTGGGCGAACACGATACGGAATCGACAGCCCTCGCGCCGCTCGACGAGCTGCAGGGACGCCTGGTTCGACTCGCACAACTCGCGGGCGATATACAGGCCCAGCCCGGTGCCGCTGCTCTCGGTGGTTGCAAACGGCTCAAACAAGCGATCGGAGATGGCGTCATTCAAGCCCGGCCCCGAATCGAAGATGTCTAAAAACGGGCGTCCGTTGCTCGCGATGATGCCGGCCTCGAAGCCCAGTAGCGGCGCGCGCGTCGCATAGCGCAGGCCGTTCTCACTCAGATTCCACAGCACCTGGTGCAACTGGCTTTTGTCGATTTTGACCGTGGTGTCCTGGTTCAGGCAACGCACCACCAGATCACCGTCGGCCAGCTCGTAGCGTTCTTCAAGTTCGGCGCAGAATTCTTCAAGCCAGGTTCGCAACAAGAAATTTTCCGACACCACGTCGTGACGCCGGCCGATGGCCATGACGTTCTCGATGATGGCATTCACGCGCTGCGACTGCTGCAGCACGATGTCGGTCAAGCGGCGGTCCTGGCTGAGCAGGTCGGGCGACTCCGACAACAGTTGGCCGGCGTGACTAATGGCGCCGAGGGGATTGCGGATCTCGTGGGCAATGCTGGCGGTCAGACGGCCGAGCGAGGCCAGTTTCAGCTGTTGGGCACGCTGGCGGGTCTCGGCGGCGTCCTCAAGGAACACCAGCGTGCCGTGCTGTTCGGGCTCGCTCGCGCCGAGTTCGGTAAAAGACACCAGCGCGTTGATGCTGCCATGGCCGGCGATGGTTGCGGCGGGATTCTCGCCGCTCCGCAGCCAGCGCCGGTAGGCCTCTTCCAAAGGTGTCGAAATGGCGGCCAATACGCCGCTCATGTTGCCACTTTCGCGACCCAGGATCTCCGCTGCGGAGTCGTTGGCCAGCACCACCGCGCCGTCGCCGTCGAGCACCATGATGCCGGCGCGCATGCGGCGCACGATGTGTTCGTTGAGGCGCGACAAATGTTCTATGTCGAGCGCCCGTGCCGCCGCCAGCGCCTCGCTGCGCCGCGCCCGTTCGGCCAACGCCGAGGCCAGAATGGCGGTCGCGAAACACGCCGCGCCCAACAAGCCGGCCTGGGTATAGTTGGCGCGCGAATAGCCTTCGTAAAGCGTGCCAAAAAAGCTTTCGCCGAGCATGGCGATGCTCGCCACCGCAGCGAAAAACACCGCAGCACGGCCCGAAGCTAACAGACAGGCGCCCGCCACCGACACGACCAGCAGGATGCCCACCCCGCTGGTCGCACCGCCGGCCGCGTGCATCAGGAAGGTGGTCGCCAGCACATCAGCCAGCACGCCGCCATAGACTTGAATGCGATAAGTCAGGCCGCGCTGTTCAGCCAAGAGCAGCGCGCCGAAAGCGAACACCAGATAGCCCAGCGAGATGCCGACGAACAGTCGTGCATCAGTCTCGGACAGATTGGGTGGCAGCTTGCCGGACAGGCTCAAGATCGTGAACACGCCGGCGATGACGATGCGATAGAAATTGAAGTAGCGCAACGCGTTCCAATTGTTGTGCTGAACGCGCTGGCGCACCTCGTGTGCGCGCGTCGCGGCGAGGCTCATGGGCGCTGGCGCACCTGGTTGGCGTGAGCCTGCGAACAGTAATAGAGCCCGCCGCGCGCAACCGCCTCGGTGTTTGGCAAATAGACTTGGCAATGCGCGCAGCGCACCGTCTGTGCGTTGATGCTGGCAGGTTTGCGGGGCGCTGCGGCGCGCACGCGCAAGCGGCGTATAACCATCACGACAACGGCCACCATCAGCACCAGGAAGATCAGACGAGCGAGCATTCAGAGCGCCTCCGCGCAAGTGGGCGCGACCACCGTCGCAGTCATGACAAAGCGTGCATGAAGCGCCATACTGCGCGCCCTCGTTAGTGGCCAACTGCGGGCGTATGTTCACCTTTTGATCGGTCCGACTCAAGGCGGTTGGTGCTAAGCTCGCAAGCTCGCGGCGCCGGTACCTGCCGACTGTGAAGGGGAAATAATGAATCTGCATGAGTATCAGGCCAAACGCCTGTTTGCCGACTATGGCATTCCGGTGCAAGGCGGCGAAGTCGCGCACAGCGCGCAGGAAGCGGTGGCCCAGGCACGCGCGCTCGGTGGTGAGGCCTGGCTGGTGAAGGCCCAGGTACACGCGGGTGGTCGCGGCAAGGCCGGTGGTGTGAAATTCACGCGGGATTTGCAGGAGCTCGAAGCCACGGCTGCGCGGCTCATCGGATCGCGGCTGGTGACCATCCAGTCCGGACCCGAGGGTCAGCCGGTCGGCTGTGTGTTGATAGCAGCCGCTGCCGACATCGCCCACGAGCTTTACCTCTCGGCCGTAGTTGACCGCGCGAGCCGGCGTGTGGCCTTCATGGCCTCACGCGCCGGTGGCATGGACATCGAGGAAGTCGCGGCCCACACCCCCGAGAAGATCGTGAGCTTCAGCGTCGACCCGGTGCTCGGTTTGCAGGATTACCAGTGCCGCAAAATGGCCTTCGCGCTGGAGCTCGATGCCAAGCAACGCAGCCAGCTCGCGATTATTCTGCATGGCCTTTACCGCCTGTTTAACGAGCGCGATTTGAGTCTGGTCGAGATCAATCCGCTGG
>JANLSI010000765.1:0-2930 GCA_031362345.1 Pseudomonadota bacterium | reverse complement strand
GCCACCAGGTCAACTTTGTCCTCCCATGCGGTGCATTCTTCGGATCCGATCCAATCGCGGACATCTCCGCAGAACAAAGGCCAATCTGCCACCAATGGGAATCCGCGTTCCTGGTTCATTCGAATCGTATCGCACGCCCATTTGTCCCATTCGACAACGGCAACCGGCCGAAAGCCCGCGAGAGTGACGCCCATGCCTAGACCACCAGCGCCGGCGAATAATTCAATGGATTTCATTTCACGGAATCCTTCGGTCGAGGAACGTTTCAGTTTTTGCGTAAGCCAGGCTGCCCGCCTAGTTTGCGCATTCCCAAATGACTAAAACTTTCCTACCCAACCGCGTCAGCGCACGCTTCGTGGAAGTAATTTTCTTTCAATACGATTCGATCTATAAATGCTAAAAAGGCCAATTCAGATCGTGAGCAATCCGCCGAGTTTACATCGTGAACGCTTATGCCAAAAGCAGACGGGCAAAAAATAATGCCTTCGTTGTCTCTCAACTCGCGAGCTGGGTGGGCGCATAGGGCACCTCCGAGAACGGCGGTGTGCGCAGACCACGCACGACCCGCGAACAGACCCGCGCGGTGTCCAGTATCAGAATCCAGGTCAAGCTCAGAAACAGGGCCGTCAAGGCCGTGTTGACGTGATCGTTGAACAGCATCTGCGGTACCTGCTTGACCATGTCCGGCGGCAGCACGCCGGCCGCGAGCTTGGCCTTCAGATCGGCCGCATGGGCAAGGAAGCCGATGCGCGGCGCCGGGTCGAACAGCTTCGCCCAGGCCGCGCACGAGGTCACGATCACCAGCCAGGCGAGCGGCGCGGCTGTCACCCAGGCGTAACCCGCGCGGCCCGACTTCATGATGATGGTGGTCGCCACGCACAGTGCGATCGCCGCCAGCATCTGATTGGCGATACCGAACAAGGGCCACAGGCTGTTGATGCCGCCGAGGGGATCGACCACGCCTTGGTAAAGAAAATAGCCCCAGGCGAAGACCACCAGAGCGCTGGAGAACAGCACGCCCGGTGTCCAGCTCACGCGCCCAAGCGGCGCATAAAAATTACCGAGCAGGTCTTGCAGCATGAAGCGCGCGACGCGCGTGCCGGCATCCAACGTGGTGAGAATGAACAAGGCCTCGAACATGATTGCGAAGTGGTACCACAAGGCGAGCAGGCCATCACCCGTCAGCCGCGCGAAGATGCTCGCCATACCCACCGCCAGTGACGGTGCGCCGCCGGTGCGGGCGAACAAGCTCGCTTCGCCCATCTGATGGGCCAGCGCGTTCATCTGCTCGACCGTCACCGGAAAGCCCCAGCTAGTGATGGTGGCGACCGCCGTGGCGGCGTCGGCACCGACCACGCCGGCCGGACTATTGATAGCGAAGTACACCCCGGGGTCGAGCACGCAGGCCGCGATCATGGCCATCACCGCCACAAAGGACTCCATCATCATGGCGCCGTAGCCGATCATGCGCGCGTCGGCTTCGTTGGATAGCAGCTTGGGTGTGGTGCCCGATGAGATCAGGGCGTGAAAGCCCGAGATCGCACCGCAGGCGATGGTGATGAAGACGAAGGGGAAGAGTTTGCCTGCGAAGATCGGACCGCTACCGTCGATGAAGGGTGTCAACGCTGGCATGTGCATGTCGGGACGCAGCACGATAAGCGCGACAGCCAGCGCGAGGATGGTGCCGATTTTCATGAAGGTCGAGAGATAATCACGCGGCGCGAGTAGCAGCCACACCGGCAGCACGGCGGCGCAGAAACCGTAGGCAATGAGCATCAGCGCCAAGGTCGGGCCGTCGAAATCGAACCAGCCACGCAGCGCCGGCATGTGATCGACGACCCCGCCGCCGACCACCGCACTAAGCAGCAGCACGACGCCGATCACGCTCGCTTCCAGCACCTTGCCCGGGCGCAAGCTGCGCAAATAGATGCCCATGAAGAGCGCGATGGGGATGGTCATGGCGACCGTGAAGGTGCCCCACGGACTGTGTTTCATGGCGTTGACCACCACCAGCGCCAAGACCGCGATCAGAATGACCATGATGGTCATCACGCCGGCCAGGGCGGCGAAGCCACCGACCGGCCCCAGTTCGTCACGGGCCATCTGGCCGAGCGAGCGGCCGTCGCGGCGGATAGAGCAGAACAGGATGATGAAATCCTGCACGCAACCGCCGAGCACGCCGCCGATCAGGATCCACAAGGTGCCGGGTAGATAGCCGAACTGTGCGGCGAGCGTCGGACCGATCAAGGGCCCGGGCCCGGCAATGGCAGCGAAATGATGGCCAAACACAATCCAGCGATTGGTCGGCATGAAGTCGCGACCATCGTTCAAGCGCTCGGCGGGTGTCGCGCGGCTGCCGTCCAGCATCAGTACACGGGTCGCGATGAAGGCGCTGTAGAAACGAAAGGCCAGGCTGTAGATGCACACCGCAGCGACGATGAACCACAGGCTGTTAATGGTCTCGCCACGGCGCAGGGCGATGCCGCCGAGCGCAGCCGCGCCCAGCACCGCGATCGCGAGCCATACCGGCCACGGCACAGGCTTGTTCGTTGCGCTGCGTTGCTGCACACCTGTCATCTTGTTTGTCCCCATGCTGGCGGGTTTGATATTCGGCGAGGCGGTCGCCGCGCCGCGCATTGATAAGAAAAATGCCGTTTTACCTCGCGTAATTTCTGAGATCAGCGAACCTCAATGAGTCGTTCACCTTGTTCGATCAGTTGGACAATTTGGGGGATCATCGGCTCGAACCATTCGAGGAGGGCGCGACGGCTGGTGTTGCCAATGCGCAGCCAAATGATGACGGGAGCGACGGTACTCTGATGCAACCGTCGCGGGAAATCTTCGTCCTTCGTAAGGATTGCGGCGCGCTGCCGCTGCGCGTAACGCCAGATAGCTGAATCGTTTGCATCGCGTAAGCCAATGTCTGCGAC
>JANLSI010000355.1:0-9361 GCA_031362345.1 Pseudomonadota bacterium | reverse complement strand
GAGCATCTGACCTTCGTCTGCACGCCCGATGCCGAAGCCGCCGGACCGAACAATCACTGGATGGCGCCGGCCGCAGGGCACGCCAAGATTGACCCGCTGTTTGAAGGCTGCATGCGCGGCCGCACGATGTACGTCATTCCCTATCTCATGGGGCCCTATGGTTCGCCCTATGCGCGCGCCGGAGTCGAAATCACCGACAGTCCCTATGTCGTGGTCAACATGCGTGTCATGGCGCGTATTGGTACACGGGCTCTGGCTCACCTCGAACAATCCCAGCGTTTCGTCAAGGGCCTGCATTCGATCGCCGACCTTGACCCTGATAAGCGCTACATCATGCATTTCCCCGATGAACTTCTGATCAAGAGCGTCGGTTCGGGTTATGGCGGCAACGCGCTGCTCGGCAAGAAATGCCATGCCTTGCGCATCGCCAGCGCCCAGGCCCGCAGCGAAGGCTGGCTGGCTGAACACATGCTGATTCTTGGTATCGAGAATCCGCAAGGCCAGACCACCTATGTCGCGGCAGCGTTTCCATCGGCTTGCGGCAAGACCAATCTCGCCATGCTGGTGCCGCCCGAGGCCTACAAGGGCTGGAAAGTGTGGACGGTCGGTGACGACATTTGCTGGATGCACATGGCTGACGACGGTCAGTTGTGGGCCATCAATCCGGAAGCTGGCTTTTTCGGCGTGGCGCCGGGCACCAGTTCCAAGACCAACCCAAACTGTATGGCTATGCTCGACAGCGACACCATTTTCACCAATGTCGCAGTAACGCCGGACATGCAGCCGTGGTGGGAAGGGTTTGACGGCGCCAAGCCGGCGGTACTGATCGATTGGCAGGGTCGCCCCCACGATCTGGAGAAGAATGGCCCGGCGGCCCATCCCAATTCCCGCTTTACGGTGTCGGCCAAGCAATGCGCGAGCTTTTCACCGCAAGGTGAGGCGCCGCAGGGTGTGCCGATCTCAGCGATCATTTTCGGCGGCCGTCGCTCGACGGTCGCACCGCTGGTGTTCGAAGCGATAGATTGGGATCACGGTGTGTTCGTCGGCGCCGCGATGGCGTCGGAAACCACCGCTGCGGCAACCGGTGCGGTCGGCCAGGTGCGTCGCGACCCGATGGCGATGAAGCCTTTCTGTGGTTACAACTTTGGTGACTACTGGGCGCATTGGTTGAGCTTCGGCCCCAAGTCGAACAAGCTGCCGCGCATTTTCCATGTCAACTGGTTCCGCAAGGACGCCGATGGCAAGTTCATGTGGCCGGGGTTCGGCGACAATATGCGCGTGCTGGAGTGGGTCCTTGAGCGTTGTGCCGGCCGTGGCGAAGCGCTCAAGACGCCGATTGGTTATGTACCGGATGCGGGCACCCTGCGTCTCGATGGTCTTGATCTCGATCGCCGCACCATGCACGCCCTGCTGTCCATCGATCGGCAGGTATGGCGCAAGGAAATCGAAGAGATCGAAGCCTATTTCGATACGTTCGGAAGCCGCATGCCGCAGGGCCTGCGCGATCAGGCGCGTCGTATCAAGCGTGCCCTCGACGAGCAGCTCGCAGCGTAAGTGAGGGCTAGCAACGGCGGGCGGTGGGCGCAATGCCCGCCGCCAGGGATTATTCGGGCTCGTCGGACTTCTTGCGCGGCGTCAGTCGCGCGTTCTTGAAGAAGCTGTCCTGCATCTGCTTCCACATATCGAGGTTCTGCTTGGCCAGCTCGCCGAAGGCCGATGATATCGGCAGGTTCTGCATCGCTTCACGCACCTGACTTTGAAAGCGCTGCTGCTGTTCACGGAACATATTCAAGCTCTGGCCGATGAAGTCACCGGCCATGCCCTGCACCGAATTGCCGTAGAAGCCGATCAGCTGCTCCAGCACGTCGGTGGTGAACAGTGGTTCGCCTTCGTCTTCCTGCTCAATGATGATCTGCAACAGGATGTTGCGCGAAATGTCTTCGCCGCTTTTCTTGTCGATGACGCAGAAACTGATGCCTTCCAGTACCAGCTTGCGCACATCGTTCAAGGTAACGTACTTGCTCTCAGTGGTGTCGTAGAGGCGGCGATTGGGGTATTTCTTGATAATCCGTTTGGCTTCGTCGTTCATGCTTTCTTCCCCGCTCCAGACTTAGGATGCGATGAGCGGTTTCGCACGCTCGCGATCGCGCAGAACATGCCTCGCGCGGCAAGCGCGCCGGTCATGCCAGTTGCCGTTCGACAGCCAGCGCTACGCCCTGACCGCCACCGATACACAAAGTCGCGAGCCCGCGACTGACGTTACGCCGCCCCATTTCGTGAAGCAGGGTGACCAGGATGCGCGCGCCCGAGGCGCCTATCGGGTGACCGAGGGCGATCGCTCCGCCGTTGACGTTGACCTTGGCTGGATCCCCGCCGAGCCCGCGATTAACGGCAATCGCCTGGGCGGCAAAGGCTTCGTTGGCTTCGATCAGATCGAGATCTGCGACGCTCCAGCCGGCCCTGGCCAGACACTTTTGTGAGGCTGGAATCGGCCCGGTGCCCATGATGGCCGGGTCGACGCCGGCGCTGCTGCCGGCCTTGATGGTGGCGAGCGGCGTCAGACCCAGGGCGGCGGCCTTGCTCGCAGACATCACCACCACGGCGGCTGCACCGTCGTTGATACCCGAGGCATTGCCAGCGGTTACCGAGCCATCTTTCTTGAAGGCGGCGCGCAGCTTCGCGAGGCTGTCGGCGGTGGTCGAGGCGCGCGGAAACTCATCGCGCGCGAACATCAACGGGTCGCCCTTGCGCTGGGGGATCTGAATCGGGACGATTTCGCCGGCGAAGCGCTCGGCGGCCTGGGCGGCGGCGGTCTTGGCCTGGGTGGTGGCGGCGAACAGATCCTGTTCGTCCCGCGAGATGGCGAATTTCTCGGCGACGTTTTCGGCCGTGATGCCCATGTGATAGCTGTTGAAGGCGTCCCACAGACCATCAACGATCATCGAGTCCTGTAGCGACCAGTCACCCATCTTCTGCCCATTGCGCGAGCGCGGCAGCACATGGGGCGCGAGGCTCATATTTTCCTGTCCGCCGGCGATGACGATTTCGGCATCACCGCAGCGTATGGCCTGGGCCGCGAGGTGCACGGCTTTCAGACCGCTGCCGCAGACTTTATTGATGGTCAACGAAGGCACGCTGTGGGGCAGGCCGGCGGCGATGGCGGCCTGGCGGGCAGGGTTCTGGCCGGCGCCCGCCGCGAGTACCTGGCCAAGGATCACTTCGTCGATGCTGGTGGGGTCGAGATTGAGCTGTTGGAGCAGGGCGCGGATGACCTGGGCACCCAGTTCATGGGCGGGAATTTCGGCAAGCGCTCCTCCGAAGGAGCCAATAGCAGTGCGCAATGCACCTACGATGACGGCCTCGGGCATCGGGACTTCCTTCCATATGGAGCGGCAGATTGGTGTCGTAATCTACGCTGCACCGCACCAAGCTGCAAGACTGAGTGCGCCGAGCGCGTGCAGTGATCCTTGTCAGAAGTGCATAGCGCGCTTGTCGACCGCGAGCGCCACCTCCTCGCGACGATTCCCTAGGTCCGATTGCTGCTAGATCTCGAGCAACATGCGGGTCGGATCCTCAAGCAGGCGTCGGATTGAATCGAGGCACTGCACGGCTTCCCGTCCATCAATGATGCGGTGATCGTAGGACAGTGCCAGATACATCATCGGCCGAATCACGACCTGGCCATTCTCGGCCACCGGTCGGTCTTGAATCTTGTGCATGCCGAGAATCGCGCTCTGCGGCGGGTTGACGATTGGCGTCGAGACCAGCGAGCCGTACACGCCGCCATTGCTGATAGTAAAGGTGCCGCCGGTCAGTTCCTCGATGGTGAGCTTGCCATCGCGCGCGCGTTCGCCGAAATCGCGAATGCGTCGTTCCACTTCGGCAAAGCTCATCCGTTCGACATCGCGCAGGATCGGCACCACCAGACCCCGTTCGGAGCCGACCGCGACGCCGATATCGAAGAAGCCGTGGTAGAGGATGTCGTCGCCATCGACCGCCGCGTTGACCACCGGAAATTTCTTCAAGGCGTCGACAGCAGCTTTGACGAAGAACGACATGAAGCCGAGTTTCACACCGTAGCGATCCTCGAAATCGCCTTTGTAGCGATTGCGCAAATCCATTACCGGTTGCATGTTGACTTCATTGAAGGTGGTCAGCAGGGCATTGTCGCGCTGCGCGGTGAGCAAGCGCTCAGCGGTGCGCTTACGCAGGCGCGTCATGGGCACGCGTTCTTCGACCCGGCCCGTCACTGCGACTACCTGGGGTTGGACATCTCGGACCGGCGCGGGTGAGGCGCTGGCGAGGGCCACTGTGGGCGGCTTGGTGGTGCTCGCCAGAATATCGCCCTTGGTCACGCGTCCGTCCTTGCCGCTGCCCTGCACGGTAGCGGGATCGATGCCCGCTTCGGCGGCCAGCTTGCGCGCGGCCGGGCCGGGCTGCGGCGTGTTTGCCGGTGCTGCTGCGATCGCGACAACCGCTGCCACGGCGGGGCCGGCACTCGCTGCCGCGCCTTCGGTGTCAATAACGGCGAGGATGTCATTGGTCAAGACCACCTCACCGGTCTGGCGGCGGATCTCTTTCAGCACGCCGCCTTCAGGCGCTGCCACTTCCAAGGTCACTTTGTCGGTTTCAAGATCGATCAGGCTTTCGCCACGTTCGACCCGCTCTCCGACTTGCTTGTACCAGTTGAGCAAGGTTGCATCGGGCACGGACTCCGCCAGCACAGGTACTTTTACTTCAACTAGCACAGTGTTTCTCCCGGTTGCCGGACGTTGAGCGCTGCGAGCTCATGCGGATTTCTTCTGCTGCGCTTGTCGCTGTGACAGACTCAGCGCTTCGCCGATGATGGTTTGCTGCTGCTCCAAATGCAGCGACGCGTAGCCGACTGCGGGCGAAGCGGAATAGGGCCGCGCCACGCAGGTCAGTGACTGGCTCTCATCAATGCAGCCACGCAGATGGCGGGCCGACAGCAACATCGACCATGCGCCCTGATTACGCGGTTCTTCCTGCACCCATACCAGCTCGCTGGCGTTTGGGTACTGGACGAGAGTCGCCTGCATCTCGTCTTTCGGAAATGGATAGAGCTGTTCGAGCCGAATGATCGCGCAATCCTCGATACCCTGTTCGCGGCGTGCCTCGACCAGATCGAAATACACCTTGCCGCTGCAGGCCAGGATGCGTTTTACCTTGGACTTATCGAGCTTGTCGGTTTCATCGATCACGACTTGGAACTGACCATCGGTGATTTCCAGCAGTGGCGAGACCGATAAGCGGTGACGCAGCAAGCTCTTGGGGCTCATCACGATCAGCGGTTTGCGATAAGGGCGCACTTGCTGGCGACGCAGCATGTGGAACATCTGCGCCGGCGTGGTCGGGTAACAGACCTGCATATTGTCCTCCGCGCATAATTGCAGATAGCGCTCGAGGCGCGCGGAGGAGTGTTCAGGGCCCTGGCCGTCGTAGCCATGGGGCAACAGCATCACCAGTCCGCAGAAGCGCCCCCATTTCTCTTCGCTAGAGGCGATGAACTGATCGATTACCACCTGTGCACCGTTGGCGAAATCACCGAATTGCGCTTCCCAGATCACCAGCGAATTCGGCTCGGAGCTCGCATAGCCATATTCGAAGCCGAGCACGGCTTCTTCGGACAACGTGGAATTGATCACCAGGAAACTGCCCTGGTCAGCGGCGAGGTTCTGCAGCGGCAGATAGGTCTCGCCAGTCTTCTGATCGTGAATCACTGCATGGCGATGAAAAAAAGTGCCGCGGGCACTGTCTTGACCGGAGATACGGATGGGGCAGCCCTCGCTCAGCAGGGTGGCGTAGGCGAGCGTTTCGGCGAAGCCCCAGTCGCAGGACTTCTCGCCCGCCGCCATCGCTCGGCGGTCGGCGAGGACGCGCGTGACGGCGCGATGCAGTGTGAAGTTCTCGGGGACGGTATTGAAACGGTCGCCGAGACGCTTGATGCGTTCGGCGCTGATCGCAGTGGCGGTCGCGTTACGCCAGTGGGTGCCGCGGAAGGGATCGAAATTGATCGAATAGCGGCCGTCGGTGACATTGGCATGGGGCCGCGATACGACTTGGTTGTTTTCCAGTGCGTCAATGTAGCGCGCCGCCATAGCCTCGGCGTCGCCGGGTTTGATGACGCCGGCACTGACTAATTTCTCGGTGTAAATCTTGCGCACACCCGGATGGTTGCGGATGTGCTGGTACATGATCGGCTGGGTGGCGGCCGGTTCGTCGGCCTCGCTGTGACCATGCTTGCGATAGCAGATCACGTCGACCACGACGTCCTTGTTGAATTCCATGCGGAAGTCGAGCGCGATGCGCGCCGCCATCGCCACTGCTTCCGGATCGTCGCCATTGACGTGCAGGATCGGCGCCTGGACCATTTTCGCGACATCGGTGCAGTACAGGGTCGAGCGCGAGTCGAGTGGGTCGCTGGTGGTGAATCCGAACTGGTTGTTGATGATGATGTGTACCGTGCCGCCGGTCATATAGCCGCGCGTTTGGGACAGGTTCAGCGTTTCCATCACCACGCCCTGGCCAGCAAAGGCGGCATCGCCATGGATCAAGAGCGCCAATACCTGGTTGCGATCGTTGTCCTGGCGACGGTCCTGGCGCGCACGTACCGAGCCTTCCACCACTGGGTCGATGATTTCGAGGTGTGAGGGGTTGAAGGCCAGGGTGAGGTGCACCGGGCCACTCGGCGTCTGAATATCTGACGAGAATCCCATATGGTATTTGACGTCACCGGAACGCGTTTCGATCGGACCCTTGCCTTCGAATTCCGCGAACAGCTTGGACGGATGCTTGCCGACGATATTGACCAGCACGTTGAGCCGGCCGCGATGGGCCATGCCGACTACGCATTCCTTGAGACCGTGACGCCCGGCGTCCTCGACCAGCTGGTCGAGTAAGGCGATGGTTGATTCGCTGCCTTCGAGCGAGAAGCGCTTCTGACCGACGTACTTGGTGTGCAGGTACTCCTCCAGCGCGCCGGCGGCGATAACACGTTCCAATAGCGTCTTGCGTTTGGCCGCGTCGAAGTCGGGTTGGGCGCGACAGATCTCCAGGCGCTGCTGGATCCAACGCTTCTGACTGGTTTCGACGATGTGCATGTACTCGGCGCCGATGGTGCCGCAGTAGGTGGTGCGTACGATGTCGAGGATGTCACGCAAGCTGGCCTGGTCGGGGCCCTGCAGCGAGCCCGTATTGAACACCACATCCATGTCGGCCGCGGTCAAACCGTGAAAACTCGGGTCGAGTTCGGCGACTACCGGCCGCTCGTATTGATTCAAGGGGTCGAGATTGGCCTGACGGTGACCGCGAAAGCGATAGGCATTGATCAACTGCAGCACGGCGACCTGCTTGGCGGCATTCTGAGCGTTGTCACGCACCACGGTCACGGCCGCGCCCTTGGGGGACGCCGTCACAGCCAGCATGCGTTCGCGCACTTCGGAGTGACCAATGTCGCGCCGCTCTTCGCTCTGGTCATCCTGCAAGGCATCGAAATAGGCGCGCCACTCGTCACTGACCAGGGCGGGATCCTTAAGATAGGTTTCGTACAGCTCTTCCAGGAACGGCGCATTGGCGCTGAAGAGGCATGAAGGAGGCTGAGTCATCGGGGTTCCTTCAGGATGATCCGGGGCGTGTCATCAATACGACTGGCACGCGAAAGACAGTTCCGCTATCGCGGCGATTTATCGGCATGTGATTTATGGATCTTTGATCAATGGGCTGGCAAAGTCATTAACGAAGCGTGCGCCAAAAAGCGCGAACGCGCGCCATTTCGGTGCCTGACACGACCCGCGAATCGCCTGGCTGGCGGTGGCCGTGCCTTGCCCGCCCAACAAACGGGACGGTATGCTAGCCCGTCGCCGTTGCGGGGCGGCCCGGTCGGGTCCGGGACGGAGCGGCGGGCGGGGAGCTTTGACCCGATCCCCTCATCACACGCCCTGCAGCTGCGCGATAAGAATCAAAGTACTCATGCACGTCGTGTCTGTTGGTCGACTTGCGGTGTAACGCGCATCCGATTCTCCCCTTGAAATAACATGTGATTGAAAGGACGTGACTGCCATGAAGTCCCCCGTAAGAGTTACCGTGACCGGCGCCGCCGGTCAGATTTCCTATGCCCTTCTGTTCCGCATCGCGTCGGGCGAAATGCTCGGCCGTGATCAGCCTGTGATACTGCAATTGCTGGAAGTGACGCCGGCCATGAAAGCTCTGCAAGGCGTGGCCATGGAGCTCGACGACTGTGCCTTTCCGCTCTTGCACAGCATCGAGATGAGCGACGACCCGAATGTCGGGTTCAAGGGGTCGCAGGTTGCGCTGTTGGTCGGTGCCCGCCCGCGCGGCCCCGGCATGGAACGCAGTGATCTGCTGGCCGCCAACGGTGGCATCTTCAAGGTCCAGGGCAAGGCCATTAACGACCATGCGGCGCGCGATATCAAAGTCATCGTGGTCGGCAACCCGGCCAATACCAATGCCTGGACCTGCATGAAGAGCGCGCCCGATATCGCGTTGACCCAGTTCACCGCGATGACTCGCCTCGATCACAATCGTGCCAAGGCGCAGCTGGCGGCCAAGACCGGCGCCGCCGTGTCGGATATCAAGAAGGTCACTATCTGGGGCAACCATTCAACCACTCAATACCCGGATTTGAGTCAAGCGACCGTCGCCGGCAAGGCGGCGCTGGGGGCTGTCGATCGAGCCTGGTATGAGAACGACTATATTCCGCGTGTGGCCAAACGCGGCGCCGAGATCATCGAGGCGCGCGGTGCTTCTAGCGCCGCCTCGGCGGCCAATGCGGCGCTCGAACACATGCGTGACTGGGTGCTGGGTACGCCGGACGGCGACTGGGTAAGCATGGGTATCGCCAGCGACGGCAGCTACGGCATCGAGAAGGGCATGATGTATTCCTTCCCGGTCACCTGCAGCGGCGGTAAGTACAGCATCGTGCAGGGCCTGTCGGTCGACGAATTCAGCCGTAAGCGTATGGATGCCACGGCGGCGGAACTCAAAGAAGAAAGCCTTGCCATCGAGCAGCTGTTAGGCTGAGCGTCGCCATTAACTCAAGACGAAAAGGGCGCCATCGGCGCCTTTTTTGTGGCCCGCACGAACGTGGTTGAACATCGCGCACGCATTGTAGAAAATCGAAGCGCCGAATCAGACATCGCTCAGCCTTATGACTTTCAGACCATGATCGACAAATACGGATTTCGATCGAACGTGGGCATCGTTCTGCTGAACGACCACGGTCAGGTGTTCTGTGGTCGACGCATCGGCATGTCGGCCTGGCAATTTCCGCAGGGTGGCATCAATCGCCATGAAAGCCCCGAGTCGGCGATGTATCGCGAGC
>JANLSI010000737.1:0-1952 GCA_031362345.1 Pseudomonadota bacterium | reverse complement strand
GGCATGCCGCTCAATACCAGCGGCGGCAATCTCGCCGAATGCTATATGCACGGCTTGGAGTTGGTGCACGAATCCGTGCGCCAGATCCGTGGCGTGGCTATCAACCAAGCGCACAAAAATGACGCCGCCATCATCATGGGTGGGCCGATGGTCACGCCGGTCAGTTCCCTAATTCTTGGATCGGAGGCAGCACTGTGAGCAGTACCTATCTTCCCGAGGGGTTGCCGCAGCCCGGCACCGGTCCCGATGGTCTTGCCGAGCCCTATTGGGCCGGCACGCGCGCGGGCAAGCTGCGCATTCAGCGCTGCAGCGCGTGCCAGTCCTGGCAATGGGGCCCCGAATGGATCTGCCACCGTTGCCATTCGTTTGATATGGCGTGGGTCGATATCATTGGCTGCGGCCACATCTACAGTTATGAGCGCCCCCATCACCCGGTGCATGCCGCGCTGAACGGCCATGGTCCCTATCTAGTCGTGCTGGTCGAACTACCGGCGTACGGCAAGGTGCGGATGATCGGCAATCTGCTGGGTGACCCGCTGCAGGAGGTCGTCATCGGTGCGGCGGTCGAAGCAGTATTCGAGCCGCACGATAATGCCGAACCGCCCTATACCTTGGTGCAATGGCGGTTGAGCTAGGGGAAGTTTGCAAACCCCGGCGACGGTTTGCGTAGTTTTTGCGGTGTGGCGTCGGCGCACCGCATGCAACGCGCGAAAACAATGATTGCGTAAAGGCTCGCTGGAGTTGCGCGATGACGCCCATCGAATCCTTCGCCGCCCAGGCGGCCTATTGCGAAACCAATGCCGCGCCCATCACGGCGGCGCTTTGCCGTGCACTCGCTTGCGCGCTCGACGACGCCACCCGCACTGGCACCGCCGTGCTGGCGTGGGCGGGCAATCCGCTGCACGACGCCTTGCCTTTGCGCCTCGTCAGCGGCGTGCACGGCTTGTGGCAGGCAGGGAGGGCGCCCGCGCTTGCCCCTTTATTCGATGGCAGCGGCAACACTGACGCCAACGCGGCGCTGCTGCGCGACGTGCTGGCCAGCCATGATGTTGAACTGCTGCCGTGGCTGGCCGGCCCGCCACAAACCAACGAAGTGGGTCGCTCGGCACAATTGATGACCGGCTTACTGGAAATCGCAGCGCGCTACGGCCCGCGCATTGAGCTTCTCGAAATCGGATCGTCGGCCGGATTGAATTTGATGATCGGTCGATTCCGCATTGAGTTGGCGGGGGTCACGAGCGGTCCGCGCGATGCGTTACTCACGCTCTCACCCGAGTGGCGCGGCCCGCCGCCGCCGGCGGTTGCCATCGACATTGTCGCGACGCGCGGCGTCGATGTCGCACCGGTCGACGCGACCACCGTCGCCGGGGCAAAACGCCTGCTTGCCTATGTGTGGCCCGATCACCATGCGCGCTTCACGCGGCTGGCAACAGCCCTGACCATGCTGCGTGCCGCGCCACCGCGCGTCGATGCGGGCGACGCGGCGCCGTGGCTCGAAGCGTGCCTGGCCGAACCGCAAGCGGCCGGCATTACGCGCGTGCTGATGCATTCGATCGTCTGGCAATACCTGAGCAAAGAGCGGCAAACGCGAATTACCACGGCGATGGCGGCCGCCGGTGCGCGGGCCACCGCGCAACGCCCGCTGGGCTGGGTGCGGGTCGAAGCGAATCGCACCGTGCACAAGCACGAAATTACGCTGAGGTCTTGGCCCGGTTTTGAACAGTCTTTGCTGCTCGGTCGTGCCCATGCCCATGGCTTCTGGGTAGAGCGGCTGGTAGAACCCGTGTTGGGCTATGAACTGCCCTAGCGCGCCAGGCCTTATCCGAATATAGAGAGTAGCCGCCATTAACAAGCACGAAACGGAAGACCGCACATCGCCCTGGCACGCCGGTGAAAAACAGTTGCAGCAGCGCGTTGGCGTGGCCGAGCGTATGGCGGATGTCGGGCGTCAG
>JANLSI010000715.1:0-9317 GCA_031362345.1 Pseudomonadota bacterium | reverse complement strand
ATCGCAGATGAACACCGACGGGCCGGCGATCAGTTTACGAACTTCGTGTTGGCTCTTGCCGCAGAACGAGCAGTACAGCAGCCGATCGCCGTCGCCCTTGGAGTTCTTGCCGTCGCTCATTCAAGTACTACCTCGAAGATGGACCCTTGGCGTCCGGTTTATCGCCGCCGGTGAGTTCCCGTTTGGTCAGCACCGAATCAATGATGCCATAAGTTGCCGCTTCGTCAGCGCTCATGAAGCGGTCACGGTCGGTATCAGCTGCAATCTTTTCGAGAGGCTGGCCGGTGTGAAGCGCAAGAATATCGTTCAGACGATCGCGCGCCTTGAGGATTTCCCGCGCATGGATATCGAAATCAGATGCTTGCCCTTGGAAGCCACCCAGCGGCTGGTGGATCATGACGCGCGAATGCCGCAGGCAGTAGCGCTTCATCGCTGCGCCGCCCGCCAGAAGCAGGGCCCCCATACTCGCTGCCTGTCCGATGCACATAGTGCTTACGTCAGGCTTGATGAACTGCATGGTGTCGTAGATGGCCAGACCGGCGGATACCGAACCACCAGGCGAATTGATGTAGAGGTGGATGTCCTTGTCAGGATTCTCCGATTCCAGGAACAGGAGCTGCGCCACGATCAGATTCGCGACATAATCCTCGACCGGCCCAACCAGAAAAATCACCCGCTCCTTCAACAGTCGCGAATAGATGTCATAAGCGCGTTCACCCCGCGCAGACTGTTCGACCACCATCGGCACGAGATTGAGCGCCTGCGGGCTGCTGGCACCCATGCGAAAATCAGAATGTTCTATCGACATCAGGTACTTGCCTCGGTCGTTGTGTCAGTCTGCACCGGATTCATCAAAGCGTCAAACGCGACTGACTGTTCGGTAACTTGCGCGCTGCCGGCGATCCAATTCACCGCCTCGTCTTCCAAGCACATACCTTCGATCTGCTGGAGTTGTTGTGGGTTTTCGTAATACCACTTGACCACCGCAGCCGGATCCTCGTAACTCGCAGCCATACCTTCGATGGTCTGGCGTACCTTGGCGGCATCAGCTTTCAGTTGTGCCTGTTTGACAATTTCGGCCATAACCAAGCCAAGCTTGACCCGTTTGTGAGCCTGGGCCAGCACCGAATTCTCAAATTCGGCAATGGCGTTGCTCGGATTCAGGCCGCGCATCCCCATCTCGCGCGCCACCTGTTGGCGCAAGCGCTGCGCTTCGGACTGGATCAAACTGCTCGGCAGTTCGAAATCGTTAGCGGCCGCAACCTTGTCCATCACCTCGGCGGTGAACTGTTGGCGCAGGGCGCGTACGCGCTCTTTTTCCATGTTCTGCCGAACTTCCTTACGAAATGCCTCGACACCGCCTTCCTTGACACCGAATTTCTCGATGAACGAAGCGCTGATCTCGGGCAGCAGGGATTCTGACACTTTACTGACGGTAATCTCGAATCGCACGGGTTTGCCAGCCAAATCGGGGTTGCGATGCGCATCCGGAAAGCGCAGATCGAGCGACGCCTTGTCGCCTGCGGCCTTACCGAGCAGCCCAGCCTCGAAACCTTCGAGCATCGTCCCAGTGCCGAGCTGAACCGTGAAATTCTCACCGGCGCCACCTTCAAACGGCACGCCTTCAATGGTGCCGACGAAGTCTATGCTCAATTGGTCGCCATCGGCAGCAGACCGCTCGACGGCCAACCATTCTTTGTTCTGCTCGCGCAGTTTCTCGATCATCGTATCGACGTCGGCGTCACCGATGTCGCAGGTTCTGCGCACTAATTGCAGCTGGTCGACGGGCGTAAGTTCGAATTGCGGAAACACTTCGAACACTGCGGTGTAACGCAAGCCGCTACCACGCGTGTTTTCCACTTTGTCGATAACCGGCTGGCCGGCGGGCCGCAGGTCTTCCTTGTTCATCGCCTCGCCGAAGCTGCTCTGCAATATTTCACCGACCACTTCGTCACGCACTCGCGATCCGAATCGCTGGCGAACGACCTTGAGGGGCGCTTTGCCCTGCCGAAAGCCAGGGATGCGCGCGGTTTTTGACAGTTTGTCGAGGCGCACCTGCACTTCGGTGGCAATGCGATCTTCGGGAACCTCAACAGTTAAACGGCGCTCAAGCGTGGTCGATTTTTCTACAGATATGTGCATTTGAAGCAAATTGCCGATAAGCATGCTGATACCGCGCACGCCTGCGGCGTTAAACACTACGTTGCATAAATGGTGCGAAAGGAGAGACTCGAACTCTCACGGGTTGCCCCACTGGCACCTAAAACCAGCGCGTCTACCGATTCCGCCACTTTCGCCCTGCCAGATACATCGGTCGCAGCGACGGTCACGACGGTGAGATCCATAGCGGCCGTTGCCAACGATAGCCCGCCGAGAGGCGGGCCACTTGGGCGTGGCCGACAGCGGCAGCGATCGATGTGCGCCGGTATTATAGGAGCAGGCATGGCGACTTGATAGCCCTGATGCAGGCCTCTGGACCAGCCCGACTGATATACTCGACCAAGCCCGGGCCGCACACGAAATTTCTTTACTTAGAGGGAGATACGCCAAATGAAAAAATTCAAGGCCAGCTGCATCCTGCTGTTTTCGCTGGTTGCTTTAACGGCCTCGGCAGCGGTCACAGTCGTCGAGTGTGTCGATGCCGAGGGTCTTGCCTCATTTCGCGACAAATGCCCGCCGGGAACAACCAAAGCCGGTGACAAAGTGCTGCTAGGCGTTTCGCCCAGTAAGGCCAAAAGCACTTCAGAAATTGCCGTAGACAACCCGGTCTCACTCTATAGCGTTCCCAATTGCGACGCTTGCGACTTGGTGCGCAATGCGCTGAGTACCCGCCGCGTGCCTTTCAACGAAAAAAACGTTCAAGATGACGCCGCCAATCAAAACGAACTCAAGAGCAAAACCGGCAATTTGACCGTGCCTTCCGTGCTCGTCGGCGCCACGGTGCTGACGGGCTACAACCGTTCGGCGCTCGACAGTGCGCTCAATCAGGCTGGTTATCCGGCACCGGACGCGGCGTCAGCACTTGGCACGCCGCCGCCGGTTGCTCAATAACTTGGCCTGACCCGCCCCGCACGCCAGCCATGTTCGAGACCTCCGAAGCCGCTGAAGAAGCTTTCTACGCAGCTTTCAGTGTCGGCAGGCTCGACGACATGATGCGGGTCTGGGCGCCTGATACCGACATCATCTGCATCCATCCGGGCGGGCCACGCCTTTCCGGAGTGCAGGATGTCCGCCGAAGCTGGGCGCTGATATTCCAGGATGCCATGCCGCGGACCTTCACCTTGCGCGGGCGCATCGTGAGCGGTGACGGTACGCAGCGCATCCATATGCTTGAGGAAAATATCCGCGTGCCCGGCACCACATTCGTTGCCCCCCCGGTGCTGGCGACCAACGTCTACCGGCGCTTGTCGCAGGGCTGGCGGATGGTGATGCACCACGCCAGCGTGGCCCCGACCAGCCTGAGCCAAATCGATCCCAGCACTGAACGGCCAAGCAAGCCCAATCCGCGTCTACATTGATCCCCGCGATGCGGCTCCACTATTAAAGGAAGTCCGCGCTGCGGCCGCTTCTGACCCACCAGCTTGGCTTACGGGGCGCACGTGGCAACACCGCAAAAACAAGTATTGCCGGAGCGTATCGGGCGCTATGGCGTAGAACGTCTGCTCGGCAAGGGCGGCGAAGGGGTGGTCTTGCTCGCACGCGACAGCCAGCTCGATCGCCACGTCGCGCTCAAGCTACTGAAACCGACCGCAACCGAGAACGAGGGCGTACTCGCTGGCGAAGCGCGTATCGTCAGCCGCCTCCAACATCCGAACATCGTGACCCTGCACGACATCGGCACTTACCACCGCATGAGCTATCTGGTGTTCGAATTCATCGATGGCGAATCTTTGCGCGCCCGTATCGACCGTGGCGGCGCGGTCCCCGTGGCCGACGCGGTGGTGTTGATGAGCCAGATTCTGGCTGGCGTGGCCTACTTACACGAAAACGACATCGTGCATCGAGATTTGAGCCCGTCGAATATCCTACTGACCCGCGACGGCGTGCCCAAGGTGACAGATTTCGGACTGTCAGTATTGAGGCACGCTTTCCAACCGCACGCGGAAGTGGCTGGCACTTTGCGCTACATGTCACCCGAGCCGTTCGCGCATCTACCCGGCGGCTCGCATTCCGATGTATTCACACTCGCCAGCATCTTCTTCGAGATGCTGACCGGACGGCGGCGCTTCGAGCAAGCCTCGCCCGGCGCGATCATCGAGGCCATCCTGAACGAAACAGCCATAGAGCGCGATGCACTCGGTATGGCCGTCGACGACACGATTCTGAATATGCTGACGCAAGCGTCGGCCCGCGATCCGGTGCTGCGCTACCGTCACGCGCGCGCCATGAAGAATGCCCTGGATCAATATCGATTGCCGCGCGCAGGTCACCAAGAGGTCGTGCACGCTGATCACGGCACGGTCGATTTTCTCATGCGCCGCATGTCAGTGAAGCGTGGCTTTTCTGCACTGTCACAGCATATCAACGAGTTGCTAGAGATCACCGCTGAGGAATCCCTCGCACCCGCGAGCCGCCTCGTGAACATCATCGCCAAGGACATCACGCTGACTCAGCGCGTCCTGACCATGGCCAATTCCGCGTTTTATGGCAAGACAGAGATTTCCGGACTGGCGCGCGCAGTATCCTCGCTCGGCATCGAACAGGTGCGCATGTGCGTTACCAGTGCGCTGCTTGAAAATGAATTCGAACTCGGTAGCCCGGAACTCCGTGATGCGCTGCTGCAATCCTTTCACAGCGCGGTTTTAGCGCGCGCGCTCGCCCCCGCCTGCGGCGTTGCCAATCGCGCCGATGCATTTACTTGCGGGCTGTTCAATCAGCTTGGTCGCACCCTCACCATTCATTACTTCCCCGATGAATTCAGCGCGATCCAGCAGCGCGCCGCCCGCTTGCACAGCGATGAACTGACCGAGTCGCGAGCAGTGCTGGGAGTGGCCTACCACGAACTTGGTGCGGGTATCGGCACGCGCTGGAAATTCTCAGATGCCATCATCGCCGCCATGCGCCCGCTATCTCGCGGCGCCCTGGTCGTGCCGACATCAAACCATGAACAACTGCAGTTTTGCGCGGCCTTCGCCAACTCTGTAAGCCGCATTGTCGCTGAGGACATCGCTGCCCCCGAGGGCGAGGCGGCGCTATCCGCACTGCTCGAACGCGCGAGTGATGCCATGATGACTTCTCCGGCTGAGCTTAACGAGGCGCTATCAGAAGTCGCGCAGTTAACACTCCAATATTCGCGTCTGCTCAAGATCAAGCCGCAACAGGGCTCGGCCTGCCAACGCTTGACCGCAGGCCCTGCTCTCGCCGGCACGGCATGAAGAGTGACCCCAAGGGTCCTGCCTTCCCCCACCGAAATCGCTATTGAATCATCCCTGCGACCGCCGAGGCCTTGCTCATATCCTCGCCGCGTCGATTACGCACCGCCTTCATGCAGGCCATCGATTACCTTGCTGTCAACGCGCAAGGTGCACATCCTCCTCAAGACCGATGTAGCGGACGACTCGCCAGCGGACTTCAACCAGTATTCCGGAACAGGCTCACGCGTTGATATAAGACTCCGCGACTTTGAGCCGGTGACGCAGGATCAACTCTTGGTCCTGCAGGTGGATTTGCTGTTTTACGCCAGACATCAGCATCGCCTGGGTGCGTTCGAGCGTGCTGCCGTCCTCGAGCAAGGTGTCGCGAAATGAGCACTTACCGTATTCCTGCGCAAACCGCTGCGCCATGTTCTGCGCGGGTGGTGCATAGGTGCGGATCTCCCAGCGGCAACGATCTTCGGCCAGGGGCCAGAAGATGTGTGTCAGATAGGTACCCTGCGAGACGTAGATGAGGCAGTTCGGGAACACTGCGAGTCCGTCGAACGACCAGTTCGGATAACCGGTCGGATTGACCCCCTTGGGTAATGCACTGGTGTCGGTGTTGACTTGCTGCAACACGACATCGCCGAAGCGCCCGGCCAGCGCTTCAACCGCAGTGGCTTGGCGATCGGGATTGGCCGACAAGGAAACGCGGCCGTGACGCCCATAGATCTTGAACTCCAGCGCGTGCGCGTAGGGGTTCGACTTGCTCGCGTAGACATCGCCGATCATGCGGCGGTGCAGGGTCGGAATATGGTAGATCTCGGCGAACGCGTCGTGCGCCACCTTCCAGTTGGCATTGACATCGGTATACCAGGAAAAGTAATTGCCCGAGAGTTCAGCGAAAGGGTAGCCGGCGATACTGGTCTTGAATTCATCACCCAGATATTCATGCAGGCCTTGCGCAGGTTCAGCGGCGACATTGATGAAAACAAATCCTTCCCAGCTATCGACTGCCACCGGCGTCATGCCCAGCTGGTGCTTTTTAACACCGAAAAAACTCTCTTCGTCGGTGATATGCCGGAGCTCTCCGTCCAGCCCGTAGGTCCAACCGTGAAACTTGCAGGTAAAAGCATGGCAACTGCCGCGCGGGTTCCATACCAACTGGTTTCCACGATGGGAGCACATGTTGTGGAAAGCGCGGATTACGTCGTCCTTACCGCGCACTACCAGCACCGAGGTCTTACACACCGCGAGGTCCTTGACGAAATAGTCACCCGGGTTCGGGATCTGCTCGACGCGACCGACGTTTAACCACACCTTGCGGAAGATGCGTTCGCGCTCAAGTTCAAAATACTCACGCGAAATATAAGGTTCGACCGGTAGCGGGCCGGTGCCGAGTTCGGGATAACGCTCAGTCCAGCTTTGAACTGGCTGTTTGATTACCGTTGCCATGCGCTGCGCTCCTTTGAATCACTCTACTCATGGAGCGCGACGAAACGCGCGACGTCATAGCCTTCGATCACGCTGGGCTGGCCGTAGTTCTCGACCGCCGGCGCAATTTCCGCGACGCACAGTGTCATGTGAAACAGCGCCTGCACTTCGCCGTCAGCGGCATGCAGGGGTGGGAACTGGACGAGAAATTCGAGCACTGCGTCCATCCGCGGCATGATGCCCTCGTAAAAGGACCGTAAGGCTTCGATCGAACTTGCTTGGCGCTTGGCCGAACGCTCCCGTTCGGTGGCGAGCGACCATTCTAGGTAGGCTTCGAGATCCTTGAAGGGCGCCGGCAGATGGGTCGGGGTCATGAGCCGGGGCCCACTCCATGTTGTTTACGGGCAATAGGCGCAAGCGCCGTTGATTCATCTTATGTGTTCGTTCGGGCCCGGCACAAGCTGCCAAAGCAAGCTCAAGAGACCTGCCTGCTGCGCGCATTCAACTGTACCGGCTGATGGTGCTGTGCAATATCGCCGCGCGGCTGTTCGTGACGATCGCCCTCGGCCGACTATTGCCTCATGATGCGCAAGCATCGGGTTGATCTGTTCGCCGTAAACCCTGGTTTCTGAACCCGAGCAAGGAGCAATCACGCCATGCGTACCGCCGCTACTCCCACTGCCGATCTGGCACACGCCCGTCTAGACCTTGAAACCTACGGTGTCGCCATTGTGCGCGACGTGTTGACGCCGCAGGAGACGGCCGATGTCAGACGTCGCCTCTATGACGCAATTCCCGTCAGCGAAGAGGACGAGGTGGCGACCCGCGGTTTCGCCTTCGATCCCGACGATCGCAATGTACGCGTGTGGCATCTGCTGAATCTCGATCCGGTGTTCGTCGAACTGACCCGACACCCAGTCGCGCTCGATTTCGTGCGCCATCTGCTCGGGCCAGATTTTATGCTTTCCAATTGCAGCGCCAACATCACCGAGCCGGGCAACAAGCGCATGGAGATGCACGCCGACCAGGGTTATGTGCTGCCGCCGTGGCCAGCTCGGCCCTTGGCCTGCGTCGTGGGCTGGCTGCTCGATGACATGACCGAAGAAAATGGCGGTACCCGTTATGTGCCGGGCTCGCACCGCCACGGCCGCAATCCCGATCCGCAGCAGAGCTATGAGACGGTCGGCGTCGAAGCGCCGGCCGGCTCGATAGCGGTCATGGACGGGCGGCTATGGCACCAGACCGGCGCCAACAGCAGTCGCGATACGCGACGCGCGGCGATCCTTCCATACTACGTGCTGCGCTGGCTGCGTCCACAGGTCAACTGGAACGCGGCGTTGTGGCCGGAGACGGTGGCACGACTCGACGAAGAGTTCCTGCACATGCTCGGCTATTACACCGGCAACTCTGAATTTCACATTCCCAGCGGCAAGCGCGCCCAAGCGCGCCCGTCGGCCGCGCTCGACAGCGGCGAAAGATCGTTCAAGCTGCGGCCGAACGAGCGCTGGGGCGCATGATGCGATCACACTTTGCGGGCCGTCGGAGTAGCGACAAGCGGGGTATAGCAACGATTGCCAGCGCGATTTGAACCGCTACTACACGTGAGGTGATCTCGTCACTGGAATAGGCGAGTATCCAGGCCGGATCCACGCCGCGCGCGGCGACGCCAGGAGAGATTTCGCCATGACCACCATTACCATGCGCAGCCTGCTCGCGGTGCCCGCTGTGCGCCAGGAATTCTTCGTCAAGGCCGCCGCCAGCGCCACGGATGCGCTGTTTCTCGACCTCGAAGACAGCGTGCCGCCGCCTCAGAAACTCATCGCGCGTGCCAATGCCGCGGCAGCGCTCGACGATATTGCCTGGGGTGACAAGCGCGTGCTGGTGCGTACCAATGCGCTCGACAGCGAATGGGCGTTCCGCGATATCGAGCAGCTCGGCGCGCGTTGCCGGCGCCTCGATGGCTTCCTGGTGCCCAAGCTCGGATCGATCGATGAGATTCGTCATGTCGAGGCGCTGCTCACGGCGCTCGATCGTGAACGGCCCGGCGAGCGGCCACTGGAACTGCACATCCTGATTGAAACCGCGCTCGGCATGGCCCGGGTCGAAGCCATCCTCGAAGCGGCCACACGGCTGGTGTCGGTGTCGTTCGGCGTGGGCGATTATTCCTTGAGCATGGGCGGCCAGGATCGCCTGGTCGGCGGCGCAAACAAGCATTACGCCATGCTGACCGACGCGGTGCCGGACACGACCCGCGAAAGTCATTGGAACGACCAGTGGCATTTCGCTCTGGCGCGGGTCGCCAATGCCTGTCACGCCTTTGACGTGATGCCCATCGACGGCCCATTCGGCAATTTCTCCGACCCCGAGGGTTTCAATGCCGCCGCCGCGCGGGGTCGCGTATTGGGCTATGCCGGCAAGTGGGCGATACATCCGAACCAGGTTGCCCTCGCCAACCAGGCCTACACGCCGGGTGCCGAAGAAGTGAGGTGGGCACGCGCGGTGCTGGCGGCGCTCGCCAGCGGTCAGCGC
>JANLSI010000697.1:0-2751 GCA_031362345.1 Pseudomonadota bacterium | reverse complement strand
CAACAAACGCAGCATGACGCTCGATCTCAAGCACCCGGCAGCCAAGGATGTGGTGGCGCAGCTGGTGCGCGGTGCCGACGTAGTGATAGCCAACATGCCGCCCAAGGTGCTCAAGCGCATGGGACTCGATTACGACACCCTGCGCGCCATCAAGCCCGACATCATCCTCACCACCCAGACTGCTTTTGGTCATCGCGGGCCATGGGCCGATCGCGGCGGCTTCGATGGCTTGGGTCAGGTCATGTCGGGCTCGGCTTTCATGTCCGGCACACCCGGCCAGCCGGCCCGTAGCGCCACGCCCTTCGCCGACTACAGCACCGCGGTACTTGGTGCGTTCGGTACGCTCGCCGCGCTTTATCATCGTCGCGACACCGGCCAGGGCCAGCACGTGCAGGCTTCCCTGCTCGGCAGTGCATTGGCAGCTTTCAGCCCGCTGCTCATCGAACAGGCGCTGCTCGGCGTCAATCGCCAACCGACCGGCACCCGCGGCCAGACCAGTGCACCGACCGACATCTTTGCCACCCGCGATGGTCATGTCATCACCCAGGTACTGGGCAAGGGACTGTTCGGCAACATGGCGCGCGCCATCGGTGCCGAACACTGGCTGACGAATCCGAACTACGCCAGCGACGACCTGCGCGGTCAGCATCGCGATGAGTTATGCGCGGTGACGGCGGCTTGGTGCGCGACGCGGAGCAGCGACGAAGTCATCGACATCATGGCCCAGGCCGGTGTGCCGTGCGGACCGGTGTTGAACATGGACGCCGCCATGGTCCATCCCCAGACCCTGGCGATGGGCTTTCTAGGCGCGGTCGCGTTTCCCGAATGCGACAAGCCCGCGCCCATCGCACGCCTGCCCTTGGACTTCTCGACCATCACCCCGCCGCTAGTTCGTCCGCCCCTGATAGGCGAGCATACTGAGGCGGTGCTGGCCGAGTTCGGTTACGACCCCCAAGCCATCGCGCGTCTGCGTACCGAGCGCGTGGTGTGAGCATCGCGCAACACTGTTCCGCGGCGAAACGCGCCAGTACACTCACGCTCGCCTCACGCCTATCCTCAGCCCAAGAGCGAACCATCGCATGACCTACGGCATACTTTCCTTCGGCGCCTATCTGCCACCCTTGCGCTTGTCGCGCCAGGCCATACTCGCTGCGGTCGGTTGGGCCGTGCCGTCCTTGCGCGGCATGGCCGCTGGCGAACGCAGCGTCGCCAATTGGGACGAAGACGCCATCACCATGGCGGTCGAAGCGGGACGTGACTGCTTGGCCGGTATCGCTATCACGCCGCCCCATCTGTGCCTGGCCTCGACCACCTTGCCGTTTGCCGATCGCAGCAACAGCGGCGTGGTGGCCGATGCGCTCAATCTCGACAATCACACGGCGACCGAAGACCTGGCGGGCAGCCGCCGCGCCGCGACCAGTGCGCTGGCGCGCATGGCCCATGGCGGTCAGACCTCGTTGCTGCTGGCCAGCGATTGCCGCCAGACCAAGCCCGGTAGTGCGCAGGAAATGCTCTACGGCCACGGCGCGGCGTCGCTACTGGTGGGCGAGGGCACGCCGGTTGCGGTGTTTCTCGCCAGTGCTTCGCGTCATGAGGATCTGGTCGATCAATATCGTGCCGCCGACGCCGATTTTGACTACAGCCTCGAAGAACGCTGGGTGCGCGAAGAGGGGTATCTGAAAATCGTGCCCGAGGTTATCGAGCAAGCCGTCGCCAACGCCGGAATCTCACTGGCCGAAGTCGATCATGTTGTGCTGCACGCGTCGGTCGATACGGCACGGGCGCTGGCCAAACGACTCGGCATCGATATCAAGCGTTTCAGCGACACCCTGGCCGGCAGGGTCGGCGACTGCGGTGCGGCGCAGGCCTTGATCATGCTGGCTAAGGTGCTGTCGCAGGCCGGCGTCAATGAACGCATTCTAGTGATCGGCTTTGGCCAGGGCGCTGACGCGGTTCTGCTGCAGACCACGGCGGCACTGTCGAGCATCCAGGGTGCGCGTGGGCCGCAGCGCTATCTAGACAACCATCGCGTCACCGACAACTACACGTATTTTCTGTCGCTGCGCGGTCAGATAGACATCGACTTCGGACTGCGTGCGGAGCGCGACAACCGCACTGCGCTATCGGCCTACTATCGCAAACGACGCGACATCAACTCCATGCTCGGTGGCCGTTGCCGGGTGTGTAATACGCTGCAGTTTCCCCGCAGCCTGGTGTGCGTGAAGTGTGCGGCCGCCGATTCCCAGGACGGCGAGACGCTGTCCCATCTGATCGGTCGGGTCAAGTCATTCACCGAAGATTGGCTGGCCTATACGCCGTCGCCGCCCTATATCTACGGCAACGTCGAGTTCATCGACGGCGCCAATATCATGCTTGAGTTCACCGATTTCACCGCCGGACAGATCAAGGTCGGCGACACAGTGCGACTGGTATTTCGCGTCAAGGATTTCGATACCAAACGTAATTTCCATCGCTATTTCTGGAAACCGGCGCCGCTGCTCGGCTGAGTGCTCGCGCACGCTAAGTCACGCACGCACCATTGAGGAGAAAGGACATGGCCAAAGGCATCAAAGACAGGGTCGCCATCATCGGCATGGGCTGCTCGCGTTTCGGCGAGCGCTGGGACTGCGGTCCTGAAGAACTGATCGTCGAGGCCTTCACCGAGGCCTTGGCCGACGCCAAGATCGATCGTGAGCAGCTGGAGATGGCGTGGCTGGGTCTGTTCTTCCAGGAGCAAAGTGCCGGCAAGTC